>CAYGTG010000706.1:0-4865 GCA_964352485.1 uncultured Nannocystaceae bacterium
CGCAAGGCCAACGAGTACGCGCGGCACAACTTGTTCGAGGTCCCACTCGCGGGCACGACCATTCCGCACGAAGCGCTCGGACACCACGGTGCCGGCCGCGTCCTGCTCCGCCCCGCCAGTGCCGGTACCGGCGTCATCGCAGGTGGTCCGGTTCGCGCGGTCGTCGAGTGCGCTGGCATCCACGACGTGCTGAGCAAGTGCATCGGCACCAACAACCACCTCAACGTCATCCACGCGACGATGGACGCGCTCAAGCAGCTTCGCAGCCCCGAAATGGTGGCTCGACGTCGTGGGCTCACCGTCGAGCAGATCATGACCGCTTAGGGCGGCCCAGACTCACTCCAGAGACACCTAGGGAGGACTCCGTCATGGCTCAAAAGCTCAAGGTCAAGCTGGTTCGCAGCACGATTGACCGGAACTACAAGCAGAAAGAGACCGTTCGCGGGTTGGGGCTTCGTCGCCTCAACCACAGCGTCGAGCTCGAAGACACCCACGCCGTTCGCGGCATGATTCGCAAGGTTCAGCACCTCCTCGAGGTCGAGCCTGTGCAGGAAGGCTAGCCGCAACATGGGTACCGAACTTCATGATCTTCAGCACGCTCCGGGCGCCCGACAGCGCAAGCAAAGGGTCGGCCGCGGCATCGGATCGCGTCGAGGAAAGACCTCGACGCGCGGCATGAAGGGCCAGCTGGCTCGCCGCACGTCGATGAAAGCAAGCTTCGAGGGCGGCCAGCTCCCGATTCACCGGCGGGTCCCCAAGCGTGGCTTCATCAACATCCATCGCGTGGAGTACTACGGACTCAACGTTGAAGTGCTCGAGAGCAACTTCGACAAGGGCGCCGAGGTCACGCTGGAGCTTCTCCACGAGAAGGGGCTGGTCCCGAAGAAGACCACCCACATCAAGCTGCTTGGCAATGGCGAGTTTAAGACCTCCCTCACCGTGAAGGTGCACCGAGCCAGCAAGTCGGCAATCTCCAAGGTGGAGAGCGCCGGTGGCACGATCGAGTACATCAGCACAAAGCCCGTCAAGGCCGACGCTGACGCCAAGGCCTAGAGCTTTGCAGAGCTGAGGAGGCCGTCCCGTTGGGGCGGCCTTTTTCATTGGTTGCGTCTCGCCACGGAGCACCGGGCGGGGGACGCGAGGGGTCAACGTGGGGAGAGTAGGGTGTCGACCCTCTCAAGGAGGGCCTCGATCGAGAATGGCTTGGGCAGGTAGGGCATGTCTCGTTCGAGGATCCCATCGTCGAGGAGCGCATCCTCTGATGAGCCCGAGACGTAGAGCACCAACATCTCGGGGTGGACGTCCAGGAGCTTGGATGCGAGCTCTCGGCCGTTCATGTGCGGCATCACGACATCGGTCACGAGCAGGTCGATGGTTCCGTCGTAGACGAGCGATAGCTCGAGCGCCTCGGCACCATCGTGGGCTGCAAGCACTTCGTAGCCTTCGCGCCTCAGCGAGCGGGCAGCCAGTCGGAGCAGGAATGGTTCGTCGTCCGCCACAAGTACGGTGCGGCCGGTGGTAGGCGAAGAGGCCTTCGTCACCGGTCGCGGCGTGCTCGTATGCGCGCGGGCCCGCGGCCAATAGATCTCGAACCGCGTCCCACTTCCTTCCTCGCTCGTGAGGTCGATGTGCCCGTGGTTCTGGCGAACTGCGCCGAACACCGTAGCGAGCCCCAGTCCGGTTCCCTCATGCCCCTTGGTTGTGAAGAACGGTTCGAAGGCCCGCTCGCGGATGACGGCGGACATGCCGATCCCAGTGTCGGCGACGGAGAGCCTCACGTAGTCGCCGGGCTCGACACCGGGGTGTGCCGATGAGTACGCAGTGTCCAGGTAAACGTTCTGGGCGTCGATCGTCAGACGACCGCCGTCCGGCATTGCGTCGCGGGCATTGACGACCAGGTTGAGGAGGATTTGGTCCAGCTGCGAGCGGTCGACTTCGATTGGCCACAGATCCGATGCGACGTCTATGGAGGGAACAATGCCAGGGCCGAGCATCTGGTGCAGGAGCCTCATGAGCTCGTCGACGGCTGCGGCCAGCTGAAGGACGGTCGGACGGATGGCTTGCTGTCGGGCGAAACTCTGTAGTTGTGTGCACAAGTCCGCGGCTCGACCCGAAGCGAGCAACACCTGCCCAAGTTCCTCGTGACGCCGGTCGGTGGTGGGCAGCGTGTTCTGGACGATTGCCGTGTAGTTGTCGACGATGGTCAGGAGGTTGTTGAAGTCGTGGGCGACGCCTCCTGCCAGGCGCCCGATCGACTCGAGCTTTTGACTCTGCCGCAGCTGCGACTCCAGCTCGCGCATGGGCCGGAGGTCGGTCATCACGGCGGAGATGTAGCGCTGTCCAAGCTGGTCCGTCTGGTGTGCCATGAGGGCGAGGGAGACTGGGATCGGAGTGTCTTCTTCGCCTCGCAGTACGACCTCTGCTTGCCAGTGGCCCTGCTCGAGGGCGGTTGGAAGTCCAAGCTCTGCCACCTTGTGCGCCGACGCGCCGGTGAAGAAGTCTGGCAACCGTTTCGCCGCGCACGTGGTCTCGGTCAGCCCGCACAGTGCGAGCCCGGCAGGGTTGACGTACTCGACCGTCCCCTCCAGCTTCCACAGGCCGACGAAGTCCGGCGAGAGTTCGGCCATTCGTTGAAAACGCTCTGCGGTGAGCTCCGCAGTTCGGCGGTTGGTGACGTCCGGGAACACGACGACCCCGGCGACGAGCTTGCCATCCGCGAAAACCGGTGCGGCGTGCCCGGTGACCCAGCGCTCCTCTCCACTGCAGTCCCGGATGATCAAGTCCTCGCCGGTGACCACCTCTCCATGAAGGAGCGCTCGGGAGAGCGGGAGGTCCTGTGGTTCATACAGCTCACCGTTGGGACGGAACGTCTGCCAGCGCGTCGGGTGGAGTTCGAGGGGAATCTGCGTAAGGTCTTCGGCACTGTCCGAGCCGCGAATGCCGAGCGCGGCCGCATTCCATTCCTCGATCACGCCGCTGGGCGAAGACGCGATGAGAATCCCGGCGGGTGACGCGCGTATCGCTGCGCGAAGCATGGAAACTTCGCGCTCGCGTTCCGCCAGTTGAGCCCGCAGCTCTGTCAGCTCGTCAGGGGTATCCATGGGTGGCTTGCGACTGCTGGTAGCGTAAATGACCACGGGCTCGCACCGCGAGCACCGGCCGCCCACGACCGGCAAGGTGGCGTACACGGACCGCGATGCGCCATCTGAATCGTACCGGAACCATCGCGCGGCGGGCAATGCCGGGTCGAAGCTCGCGCGGGGCACGGTCGCGCCGGGCGACATCAGAGAGTACCTGACGGGTCTCGACGGGAGGAGACGGAGACTGCTGGGGCGCGACCGTCTCGGCAGCGAGAGTGGCTGCATCATCCACGGCGCGGCAGACTCTGCGGCGAAGAGTGAGACGCATGGTGGTGAGTCGGGTTCAATGGAAACTGCTTGTGTTCTGCTGCGGGTGCGGAGGCGGTACCGCGGCCGGTTCGACAAGCGGAGACCCCCGCCGCGTCGGAGACCTCCGCAACTGAGGTGCCTGGTCGCTCGACCTCAGCGAGTTCGGCGGACGCCGACCTGGAGACGTCATCATCCGAGGGCACCACAGCCGTCGGACCGGTGGCCTCACGCTGCGACATCAACGCGGGAACGCTGACGTGTGCCCACGAGACGACGACCGTGCGGACCGGTGCAACAGGACTTGTGCCTCGAGAAGTGCACTGGCAGGTGCCGCTGGGCGATCCGCCCGCGGACGGTTGGCCCGCGGTGTTCGTGTTTCAAGGGTCGCTTTTCACCGCGGAGTTGTTCTGGGCTGCGGTGCAGACCGGCACGTTCGGTTTCTGGAATCAAGGGCTGCTCACCAAGACGCTGCTCGACCGAGGCTTCGCGGTCATCACCCCCGAGGCCGGGCTGCAGGGGTCGACCGCGTGGCAGACGAACATCCCGCCGATGTCGGCTGCGTGGGAGCTATCGGCCGACCATCAGTTCATGCTCGACCTGTTCGCGGCGTTGGACAGCGGCACGTTGGGTCCGATCGATGCGGAGCGCCTCTACGCGACAGGGATCTCCAGCGGTGGAACCATGACCAGTCGCATGGACGACGCGTACCGAGATCGCTTCGCCGCGCTGGCGATTCACTCCGCCTCGTGGGCGACGTGCGGTGGACCTCTTTGCGTGGTTCCCACGGACCTGGATGCGGGGCATCTGCCCACGCTTTTCCTGCACGGCACCGCGGACGCGATCGTTCCGCAGTGGACGATGGAGCGATACCGCGACGCGCTCGATGAAGCGGGCGTGGAGACGCAAACCATCCTGGCTCCGGGGGCGGGGCATGCATGGCTGGACGCCTCGCCCACGGCGATCACCGGTTGGTTCGAAACCCACTGACGCTCCGCGGCTGCGCAGGCGCCGGAAGACAAGCTGGCGCGCCGCTACGGGGTCGGGTCGCTTTCCTCGCCGAACCACAGCACGGCGTACCCTCCGGAGATCCCGACGCCCACGGCGTTCCAGGTCAGGTTTGCCCAGGTGCCCTCGTTGAGCATCACCGCGTTGTGGCCGGGGCTTCCCTTCCACAGATCCAAGGCTGCGGCTGGACCGAGCGAGCCGCCGCCGCCGGCCGCGTTTTCATAGCCGTTGCCGGGGTAGTCGGTGAGCTCGCGAGGCTTGTCCCACATGCATTGCGCGGCGGCGTGATCGGGCGTGTAGCAGCAGCCGGACCACGGACCCGCATCGGACCAGCTGTGCAGGTTGCAGTCGGCGACCGTGTGTGGGGCCTCGGCCGCGAGGTCTTGCACGTGGAGATCTCCGACGGTGCACAACGAGCTGCTGGCGGGGATCGGGCCGAGCCCGTTGTCGGCCCGGTATTCGTTGAGCAAC
>CAYGTG010000707.1:0-4852 GCA_964352485.1 uncultured Nannocystaceae bacterium
GGCTCCTCCGGGACCAGCTCCTCGGGCTCCTCCGGGACCTCCTCCTCGGGCTCGGGCTCGGGCTCGGGCTCGGTCTCAGGCGATCAGGCGGGCGGCTCGTCAGGCGAGGACTTGCTCACTTGTGCTGACTACCAAGACGAGGCGACCGAGTTCATCCTGCAAAACCGCGACTGCCAGACGGTGCTGGACTGCGCGCTTGTCTATTCTTGCTACTCCGGCCCGCTTCCCAACGACTGTGGCGGGAGCGGGCTTTCGGCGAGTGCCGACATGGATGCATGGCAAGCGATCTCCGAAGGCATGTCCGGCGTGTGCGACTGCGCTTCCGATCCCTGCGGAGCGGGGGTCCTGTGTAACGAAGAGAAGCAGTGCGATACATTCGTGGGGTCGGGGCCTCATTGCCCGAGTATCGAGCGCGACGTGCAGACCTTCCTCTCGGCCAACTCGGCCTGTGAGGTCGACGAGGACTGCATCCAGCTGGAGAGCACCTGCTACGTGAACAACGGATGCGACGGCGTCGTGGTCAACGCCGACACAAATCCCGACGATTGGCAGCAGCTCGACCAGCAACTCGAGAGTTGTTCAACGGAGACATCCGTGAACGACTGCAACGTCGTCGGTGACTGCGGGTTCCCGTCTCGGTGTGGCGACAGTGGGCAGTGTGAGGTCGTGTTCTAGGATGTCGGCTTGCGGGCGCGCAGGGCGTACGACATCGGCAGGACGCCCTCGTGGCCCTTCAGCGCGTAGCGGTTGGGCCCGACTTCCACCGAGTCGGAGAAGCAGGCGTGGTGCCCGTAGTCGTACTCGTCGAACGCTTCGAGATTGAAGCCCTGTCCAAGCAGCGCGCCGAGAACGTCGCCGAAGGGATGGTTCCAGCCGACCTCGGTCGTGGTCTTTTTGGCGTTGCCGCTGTAGCTCTGCGACCCTTCCTCGACGATGGGTCCACGGTTGAAGTAGCTGTACGCGAAGCTTTTGCGGTCGTCGGACAGCATCCACACCATCGGATGGAAGTCGGCGATCACGAACACCCCGCCGGGAGCGAGGAAATGATCCACCACCTTGGCCCAGCGCTCGAGGTCCGGCACCCACCCGATCGTGCCCCACGAGGTGAACACGACGTTGTAGGCGGCCGCGGCATCGTGGCGCTGCGGGAGGCCGTAGATGTCGCTGTGCACGAAGGTGCCCTCGAGTGCGGCCATGCCTGCGAGCTCGCCCGCGCGTTCGACCGCCCGAGAGGAAAGGTCGACCCCGGTCACGACCGCACCGCGCCGCGCCAGCGACAAGGTGTCCTGCCCGAAGTGACACTGAAGATGGAGCAGTCGCTGACCCTTCAGGTCCTGCGGAAGCATCGAGAGCTCGATCTCGCCGAGGCACTCTTTCCCCGCTAGCCACCCCGGGACGTCGTAGAAATCCGATCCCCAGTTTGCGTCCACCGTCGCATCCCAGTGCGCACGGTTGTGTTCCAGGTACTCGCTGGGATCGGATGCGCTCATGGGACGCGGAAGGTAGCAGCGCGTTTTGGGTTGTCGACGGGTTTGTCGGATCGCGGTCGCGGCTTCAGGTCCTTCAACGCTGGCCCGTCTCGAACGCTTTCGATCGTCGTCCTGGTACCGCGGCCCTCGACGTTTCCACTTGCGGCGGGACGTGGCGGGAACCGAGGGTCGTCGGATGGAAAAATAAGGCATCGGGCGCCGAATCTTCTCGGCGCTCATGTTCGGGACACTGGTGGGTGCCTGGAGCCCGTCGGACAGCTCGGATGCGGTCTGCGAGACCGACGACTGCCGCGCCAGCGCTGTCACGCCTTGCGCGTCTGACCTCGATGCAGACGTCTATACAAACCTCGAGGAGTTTCTCAACGGGACGATGACCTGAATCCGCTTCGGCGTCAGGGGCGCAGCCTCGCACGCGTGCCTGAAATGCCGGACTTCGGTGGAGTGGCCCTCCGACTTGAGCTCAGGTTCCGATACACGCACCCTCGGGCATGGTCCTCACCCGCGTAGGCTCCGAGGTAGAGTTCGAAGGCCTCGACGGCGCAGAGGTGGCGTTGCTCACCGCGATGGCGCTGCAGCCGTCTCCTCGGAGCAAGTCCGCATGGGGCCACGCGGCCAAGGCGTGTTTGAGTGGGGCGCAAAAGAAGGCGCTGAAACGACAGCTCGATGGCGACCCGCTCGCCTCGCGGGTCGATCGGCTCGTGGATCGAGGCCTGGTCCGGCTCGCGGACGGTGAGTGGTTTACGCAGTACGAGATGCCGGAGCAGACCGTGTTCGAGGTGCTCGCCGCGGCTCAGCGCAGCGGGGTGCTCGAGCCTGCATTCGAGCAGGTGTTCCGTCCTTCGGACCGACGGTTTCTCTACGGCAGCAACGCGCTCGAAGTCGGGCGTGCGCTGCTCGCCCTGGGACGGGTCGAAGAGGCGTTCGCCGCGGTTTGGTCCAACCCGTTTCACCGTCGGAACTCGCGGGAGTCTCGCGAGTGGACCTTGGGACTCTTCGGCAGAGCGCCTCCGCGAGCCTGGCTGCAGGGGGCTTCGGACGCGCTACTGATCGAGTACGCCAAGACGATCGGACGGGGGAGTGCTGAGGAACTCGAACCGATTCCTGCTGCCTTTGAAACGCTGTGCAGCGTGCTCGAGGAGCGGACGCTGACCGAAGCCAAGCGTTTCGGGGTCGAGCTGCTTCGGGGGGCGGTCCTGGGGTTGCCCGAAGCCCACGCCGCGAAGTTCGTGCGACGAGGCTCGAACAAGACGATGCGCAAGATGGGGTTGGTGCACGCCTTCGCGCGCGGTGATCTAGCGGAGGCTTACGAGCACGGCGTGGCGCTCGCGGATTCGCAGCCAGGGGCTTTGCGTGGGTTCGAGGCGTTCTTCTTCGTGCTCAGTGCCATGGATGCGGCCCGGCGAGGCGTCTCGGGAGCCTGGACGCGGTTCGACGCAGCGCTGAACGCGGTCCAAGGGCGCTGGCCGGGTCATTCCGAGGTGTTCCCGCTGCTCGCCTTGTTTCGCAGGGTTGAGCTGGGGTCCGCCGATCGGGACTCGATGGACGCGCAGCTCGCCCACGTGTTTCACCACCCAGGCGCGTCGTGGCCCGTCGCGATGGCGGGAGGGTTGGTAGCGCAATGGCTGGATCTCGAGCCGTCTGCGGGCCTCGCCAGAGCGTTGGCACAATGGGCAACCAGGTGCGGCGTCGAATCGACGCTGATTCCACAGACGCTCCGCTCCCTTGCTGGTGCTCAAGAGCCTCCCTCGGCCTTGCTCGAGGCGCACGCGGCCCGCGAGCCGTGGGAGCATGTCGTCGAGAAGTTCGAGGCTTTGGCCGAGCATCTCACCGCTCCGGCGAAGCCGGATGCGGACGTGCACGCGAAGATCATCTGGGAACTCGCGGAGGAGCGCGGGGTGCTTCGAGCGCAGCCTCGGTTGGTTAGTTCCCCGCGTTCACCCCGGGGACGGGCCTTGGAGATGCACGAGGTCTTGCGCATGCACGAGGGTGTCGCGGACCCGGCGGACATCGCCGCCGCGGATGCCTGGTTTACGTTGCGGGAGGATCTGCAAGGAGAGTACGGATACGCGGAGAACATCTCGGACCTGGAGCGGCTGCTCACCTCGTGCGTGGTGCATGCGTTGATCGAGCACCCGCGGGTTCGCAGACCGGATGGGAGCCCGGTCTCGATCGTGGGCGGCGAGCCATCGATCGTCGTTGACGGAGCAGAGAACGACGCGCGCATCTTCATCGAGCCGGAGGAGCTTTCTTCGTTCCCGATGGCGTTCGTCTGCGAGGGCCCGGCGCGGTTGGTCGTCTACCAGCTCACCGATGCGTGCGCGTTCCTTCTGGATGCGCTGCAGGGGACATCCGGGGGCCAGGTGCCGCGAAAAGCGGTCTCCCGACTGCTGCCCGCCATCACGCGGCTGGCAGGCCATGTCCGGATCGAAGGGCGGGGGACGGTCGACCTGCGGGGGCGAGTGGTTCCTGCGTCGTCTGGTGTGGAGGCCGACCTCTCGTGGAAAGATCCCACGCTGTCCGTCGAGCTGGGGTGTTGGCCCCTGGGGCGTGAGGGTCCGCGGTGCGTTCCTGTGGAAGGGACCCGCAGCGTCATCGCGGAGACCCAGGGGCAGCTGACATCGACCACGCGGGACTTGGATGCCGAGCGGGCCGCGCTCGAAGCCCTCGAGGCTGCGTGCCCCAAGCTGGTCGCGCTGGGCTCCGAGGTTGCACAGCCGCGGGTGGCCCTGGGCCTGGAGGCCGCCTGCGAGGTGCTCGAAGAGCTCACGCGCGCGGCGGAGGCGGGCCTCACCGCGTTGGGGTGGCCCATCGGCGAGCCCCTGCGTCTGATCCGCGAGCTCGGGGCCCGGGACTTCACCATCGACGTGAGTCGGGAGAAGAACAACTGGCTCACCCTGGATGCGGAGGTGAGGGTCGATGAGCATGAGGTCCTGGCGTGGAGGCTGCTCGCGCAGGCGCGCGAGGGCGAGGGGCGGTTCGTGCGGCTGCAAAGCGGCGAGGTGGTCAAGCTGTCCCAGGCGCTGGCGCGAAAGCTCGAGGCTTTGAGGAGGCTCGATCAGCGCAATGCAAACGCGTCGACCCTGCAGATCCCCGAGGTGGCTCTTCCCGCGCTCGAAGGCCTGCTGGGGGACGACGAAGGGCTGAACTTTGCGGAGTCGGTCGTAGCCCGCCAGCGGGAGATCGAAGCGGCGCTGCGCTCGAACCCGCGAGTTCCCGGAGGGCTCAAGGCGACGCTGCGCGACTACCAGCGCGAGGGGGTCCGCTGGATGCTGCGGCTGGCCAAGGCCGGCTTTGGTGGCGTTCTCGCTGATGACATGGGGTTGGGCAAGACCATTCAGGTGATTGCTCGCCTGGTGCAAGAG
>CAYGTG010000708.1:0-2382 GCA_964352485.1 uncultured Nannocystaceae bacterium
ATGCTGAGCTCCACGCACAGCCAGGCGTTCGAGAGCTTCTACTGCGGGTTTCCAGGGGTGAAGGTCGTCTCGGTGGCCACGCCCTACGACGCCAAGGGCCTGCTCAAGTCGGCCGTTCGCGATGAGAACCCGGTCATCTTCTTCGAGTCGGAGGTGATGTACGGCGTCAAAGGGGAGGTCCCCGAGGGCGAGTATCTGATCCCGATTGGCGAAGCCGACATCAAGCGGCCCGGCGATCAGGTCACCGTGATCACGTGGGGGCAGGGGGTTCCGATCTGCCTGGAGGCCGCGACGATGGCCCAGGAGAACGGCATCGACGCCGAGGTCATCGATCTCCGCACGCTGCGGCCGCTCGACAAGGAGGCCATCTTGAACAGCGTCCGCAAGACCAACCGGGTCGTGGTCGCGTATCACGGCTGGCCCTACGGTGGCACCGGAGCGGAGGTCGCCGACCTCATCGCGCGCGAGGCCTTCTACGACCTCGACGCGCCGGTCGAGCGCGTTTGCTACGAAGACATCAACTTCTCCTACGCCGAGAACCTCGAGCAGCTGGCGATCCCCTCGCCCAAGCAAATCTACGAGGCCATCGCGAAGGTCGCGTACCACTCTCTTTAGACCCCCGCTGTACCAGGACAACCGTTATGGCAACGATCGTCGAGCTTCCCCGCCTCTCCGACACCATGGAGGAGGGCGTCATCGCCAAGTGGCACATCGCCGAGGGTGACAAGGTCAAACGCGGCCAGATCATCGCGGACGTCGAGACCGACAAGGCCACGATGGAGTACGAGTCCTTCGACGCCGGGACGGTGCTCAAGATCATCGCGGCCGAGGGCGATACGCACCCGATCGGCACCCCGATCGCGGTGCTTGGCAAGCCCGGAGAGGATGTGGACGCGGCGCTCGCGAAGGCCGGCGGTGGCGGTGGTGCACCGGCGCCCAAGGCGGAGGCTGCTCCGGCGGCGGAGGCTGCTCCGGTGGCGGAGTCTGCTCCGGCGGCCGAGGCGAAGCCTGCAGCTGCAGCCGCGCCCGCTCCAACCGCTGAAGACGGCCGGGTTGCCGCCTCTCCGCTGGCCCGACGCATGGCGCATGAGGGCGGCATCGCGCTGTCGGCCATCACCGGCAGTGGCCCGCACGGCCGCGTCGTGAAAACGGATGTTGAAGCCGCCATCGCCGGTGGTGGATCGGCTGCGGCCGGCACCACGGTCTCGGACGGCGCACGTACCTTCGTGTCCCGTCCGGACACCAAGATGTCGCTCTCGCAGATGCGCAAGACCATCGCGAAGCGGATGGGGCAGAGCAACGCCGAGATCCCGCACTTCTACTTGACCATCGATGCCGACATGGGCGGCGCGGTGGCGATGCGGTCCCAGCTCAAGGCGGCGCTGCCCGACGTCAAGATCTCGTACAACGACATGGTCATCCTGGCCGTGGCGAAGGCGCTGGTGAAGCACCCCGAGATCAACGCCTACTGGGACGGCCAGACCATCATCCGCCGCGGCGACATTCACGTCGGCATGGCGGTTGCGGTCGAAGATGGGCTCATCGTGCCGCCGGTGCGACACACCGAGCAGCGCACCCTCTCCGAGGTCGCGACGGCTACGCGGGCCATCGGTACCAAGGCGCGCGACAAGAAGCTGACGCCGAGCGAGATGACGGGCAGCACGTTCACCGTGTCCAACCTGGGCATGTTCGGCATCGAGCAGTTCCTCGCCGTCATCAACCCCGGCGAGGGCGCCATCCTGGCCGTTGGAGCCATTCGCGACGAAGCTGTCGTGGTGGATGGCAAGCTCGAGCCCGGCAAACGGATGCGGGTCAACCTCGCCTGTGACCACCGAGTGATGGACGGTGCCGTTGGGGCGAAGTTCCTGGTGACTCTGCGCGGCTACCTCGAGCAGCCGCTCGCGATGCTCGCCTAGGAGACTCGGCACCATGGCTGGGCGCATCCTGTGGGCCTACGCCCATCCGAAAGAGGCGCAGGGCCTCGAGCTTTCGCAGAGCGTCCAGCTGGGCGTCGGGAAGGTCGAGGCCACGCTTGCGCTCACGCGTCGGCTCTCGGCGGGCTTGCCCGACGTCGTGGTGAACTTCGGCGTCGCAGGGGCGTTTCCCGGTGCAGGGCTGGAGGTTGGGGACCTCTGCATGGTGACGCAGGAGACGTTCGCGGACGAAGGCCTCGCGACCGAGGGGGGGTTCGAAGACCTCGCCCAGTTGAAGCTGGCGGACCGGGTGGAGTGGTCCGCCGATGAAGCGTGGACGCAGCGCGTGGCCGACCTCTTGGGCGAAGTGGCCGCGGTTCGGGGTACGACGGTGTCCACGATCAGCGGTACCGATGCGCTGGCGCAGGCGTATGCCCACCGGGTTCAGCCCGCGGTGGAGACGATGGAG
>CAYGTG010000708.1:2392-4852 GCA_964352485.1 uncultured Nannocystaceae bacterium
GGCTGGGATATCCGGCTCGCGAAGACGCGGCTGCACGCGGCGGTGGAGCAGGTGCTGGGGTCGTTGAGCTAGCTCGGCGGTGATGCGTTCGTGGCGTGGGCAAAAACGGCCGAGAACGAAACGTCGGCGCCCGTCTTCGCGCCATCCATCGGGACTCCGAGCCACGGACATTGTCGAGCTTGGTAAGGCGATCGAAGCGGTCATCGGCGCCGAACCGGAACGCTCGCGAATGCGGGCCGCGCATCCCGGAGTGTGGAATTGAGGCGCCGGGGTGGCAACGACATCGACCGGTTCGATGGACACCGGGCCACGGGCACGGTGCTCGTCACGAGTGTCGAGTGCTTTGGGGAAGACTGCGGCTGCGAGCCCGGGTCGAGCTGGCAGCTGACGCAGTGGTCACCCGAGACTCTCGCGCGAATCGACCGCAACCCGTGCACCGATTGCGAAGTCGGGAGTTCCTTTCACCCGACCGGGGTGGATGCGGCCTGGCGGATGTGAACCCGCCTCACCTCAACTCGCCGAGCGATCCACGGACCCGACGTCTCACGCCGGCTCGCGCTCGAGCATGCTGGCCCAGGTCTCCAAGTACAGCACCACATCATCGCGGTCGTTGCGACGCAGGTGCCGACGCTCGGGCAGGCGCTCGAGGACGCGCGGGTCCTCCAGCCGCTCGAGATCCGCCAACTCGCCGGGGGTGAACCCAAAGCGGATCATCTGCGCGGCCACATCCTCCACGGCGTGACCGGTGATCGGACAGTAGTCGTTGAGGTGTTCGGACCACTCGCCGCTGACCATCTTGTAGATCTCCTTCTTGGAGCGCTGGGTCACGGTCTGGGCCAGGTGCCCGCAGTTGCAGGCGCCCGCGTGGCCCCACTCGTAGTCCGCCCCTCCGGCAAGGCGGTTCGCGGTGGTTCGCAGGGCCTCGATGACCTGCCGGTTGAGCTTCGCCATACGAGCAAATCGTAGGCGCTTGCGCCCCGAGGCTCAATCAACTGAGCCCCACGACCCCGCACAAGCCCGTGGCGACGATGCGCGGGAGGACCGCCGATGGCGCGGGGCGTGCGGCGTGGTAGGCACCGTGGGCGATGCGCCTGGGCTATTCGTCGTGTCCAAACGACACCTTCATGTTTCACGCGTTGGTGCACGGCCTGGTGCCCAAGGCGCCGGCGGTCACTGTCGTCATGGAAGATATCGAGGCGCTCAACCGGCGCGTGCTCGAGCCCGACGGGGATGCGCTCCCCATCTCCAAGCTGAGCGTGGGCGCGTGGGCCCGGGTTCGGGACCGGTACACGGTGCTGGATGCGGGCGCGGCGTTGGGTCGTGGCTGCGGTCCGTTGGTCGTCGGCCGTGCGTCGGCCGCACTGTCCGAGCTCGAGGGCAAGCGGGTGGCCGTGCCGGGTCTTGGCACGACCGCGTATGCGTTGCTGCGGATGTTCGGACCCCAACACGAGCCCGTGCCGATGCGCTTCGATGAGGTCATGCCGGCGGTCGCTCGCGGGGCGGTGGACGCGGGCCTGATCATTCACGAAAGCCGCTTCACATATCCCGAGCACGGCCTGGTGGAGGTCGCCGACCTGGGGGAGGTTTGGGAAGCAGACACCGGGCTGCCGCTTCCGCTGGGCGTCATCGCAGCTCGGAGCGATGTCGACGCGTCCTCCCGGGCGGCACTCGAGCGGGCCCTGTCCGCGTCGGTCCGTTTCGCGTGGCAGCATCCCGAGGCCAGCCGAGGCTACGTGAACGCCCACGCCCAAGAAATGGAGCGCAGCGTCTGCGAGCGTCACATCGGCCTGTACGTCAACGCCTTCTCCGCCGAGCTCGGCGACGAGGGCCGGGCGGCGATCGACACGTTCGTGCGGCGTGGGACCGACGCGGGGGTGCTGTAGCCCGGTCCATGAGCCTCATGCACCTTACCCTCGGCCGCGGTCGACAGCGCCACCGCGGCGAAGCCTCGGACCGACCCGCAGGGATGGCTGTGGTTCTTGCTCGCCCTGCCCGGGGCCCTCGGGGTCGCCGGGTCCGCCCGGTGGCTCAACGCTGGCTGCGGGGGAGCGCCCGACCGTCATCGCCGAGGACCTTCCAGAACTCGGGCCAGTCCGGAATCTCGACCAGGGTCGGCAGCACCTCATCGTAGTTGTGCGGATAGGTCCGCTTGATATAGGTCGCGACGGCCTTGACGTGGGTCGCCGCGATGAAGTGCGGCTCCATGATCGGATACTCGTATCGGAACTTTTTTCGCTCGGTCATCGCCGCTCCTTGCGTGCGTCAGGCCGTGCCTCAGGCCGTGCCTCAGGTGGTCTCGGGGACCCAAAGCGTTTCGGCATACCCCAGGCGGTCGGAGACCGCGCGCGAGAGCACGAAGAAGTAGTCGCTGAGCCGGTTGACGTACTTGATCGCAACCTCGCTCACCTGCTCGCCGGCGTTGGCGAGCGAGACGACCTCCCGCTCCGCGCGTCGGCAGAC
>CAYGTG010000709.1:0-4852 GCA_964352485.1 uncultured Nannocystaceae bacterium
GCACCGCGCTTTGCATCGTTGCGTGCCATTGGGGACTTGGGCTGCCCATGCCGGTGGCTCGGGCTGCCCAGCTGATGGTTCCCGCGACAGCGCCTGGGAAGTCCGGTGCGACGGTCGCCGTACTTCCGCTCGACGTCGCGGGCGCGCTCAGCCCCGCCGACCGCGAGAGCCTGACCAACGAACTCGTCTCCGGGCTCCAGCGCGGCGATTTCGGCGTGGTGGGTCCCGCCGAGGTGTTGCGGGCGTCGCCCAAAGCAGGGGAGTGCGCAAAGGCGAAGTGTTTCGCCTCCACCGCCAGCGACACCCAGGCCACGCACGTCTTGCGAGCCCGGGTCACGGTGGTCGACCGGGACTACGGAGTCTCCCTCGAACTCTATGATGGTCGCACGGGTGATTCGTTGGCCAAGACGGACGAGTCCTGCGAGATCTGTGGCATCACCGACGCTGGAAACCTGATGGAGACCGCGGCTGCGACGCTTCGTACGAAGCTCGACGCTCTGGCCAAAGGCCCAAGCACGCTGTCGATCATCTCGGAGCCCGACGGGGCTGAGGTGCGGCTCGACGGTGAGATCATCGGCGTCACCCCCATGGAGCGCCCGGTCGTCCCCGGTAAGGCGGTCGTTCGCGTCAGCAAGGAAGGCTTCATCGGAATCGAGCGAGAGGTCGAGCTCGTCGAAGGCGTGGCCGAGAACTTGTCCTTCGAGCTTGAGAAGGTGCCCAGCCGGCTTCCGTCGCGCCCGTGGGGCTGGGTCTCGCTGGGTGCCGGCGTGGCTGCCTTGGGTGCCGCCACGGCGTTTGCGGTGCTTGGTGCGACCGAGCGCGAGTACAAGCTTGGTGGCGATACGGAAAACAACTGCTTCCGAAACGAAGACGAGAACGGGAACTGCAAGTATGTCTGGAACACCGAGTGGCACGCGCTCGGCTTGGGCATCGCTGGTGGTGCGCTCACGACCTTGGGAATCGCCATCCTGCTCAACAGCCGCCGCGGCAAGCGGGCAAAGCGTGGCGACGAAGGTGGCGAACTCGATGCCAAGACGGCACGTCGCCGAACCCGGCGACCTCGTGTGGGTCTCGGTTGGGGAAACCTGACGCTGCAGGGCCGTTTTTAGCGCGGCGCCGGCTCAGCCTCAGCCGCCGGTCTTGGCGCGAACCTTGTCGATCCGCGCCTGCGCTCGCTTGGAGCCCTTGGCCTTTGCCTTCTCGTACTGCTCGAGCGCATCTCGGTACCGCAGCACCTTGAAGTACGCATCGCCGAGCTTGAGGCGGTAGCTCTGATTGGCGGGTGACGCTCGGACGGCTCGTTCGGCATACTCGAGCGCCTTTTGGCTCTTGCCGGTGTCGAAGTACACATCGCTGAGGCCCATGAGCGCCTGCGCGTTCTTTCGGTCGAAGGAGATCGCTTGGTTGAACAGCGAGGATGCCTTGGTCCGCTGTCCGGCCCGGAGCGCGGACAGGCCCTGCTTGGCGAGCGTGGCGGCCTTCTCGGGGTCGCGCTCGGCCTGTCCAAGAAGCTCAGAGGGGTCCTTGGTCGTCGTGCGGCGCCGTTTCTTGGCGCGGGAGCCAGCGTTGGCTGCGGGTTCGGCGGCAACCTCGGGTTCTGGTTGGTCGGGAACCGGGTCGCTGAGCTCGAAGTCGGCCGGGTCCGGCGCTGTTGGCGGGTCCTTGGTCACGGACGCAACGAGCGGGTCGAGCTCGTCTTCGGCTCTCGATGGCCGAGCGCTTCGATTGGAGCCCTTGCGCGTCATCCCCAGTGTCGCGAGTGTCGCGGTCGTATCGGGCTTGGCGTTGGCGAGGAGTTCGTCCGCCTTGGCGCGGTTCTCCTCGCGCTTCTCGGGGTCGGGTTCGGTCTCGGCGGCGGCTTCTGCCGCCATGATCTGGTCGTACTCCGAGAACTCTCCGCGATTCGCCTGGTCGATGTACGCCTGGAGGGCGAGCGGGTCGATGCGGAAGCGTTCGAGCGCGTCCTGATTCGAGGGGTCGAACACCTGCGCATACCGGTAATAGTGGTTTGCAGGACCCGTGGCCCCGCTCTTGCGGAGGTCATCGCCAAGATTCACGAGGGTGCTCGAGAATTCCTTGCGGAGCTCGAGCCCGCGATCATCCCCGACGTCTTCGGCGGCTCCCTCGAGCGCCTCGAGCTCTCGGACTCTGATGTAGGCGGTGGTCGTGACGTTCTCGTTGGTCGCGATCCAGTGCATCCGCGAGGCCTCGGTGCGGGCTTCGGCTGTCAGCCGCTCGACGACGTCGACTTCTTGCTCGGTTGGGCCGCCGCTGGTCCACAAAAATATCCCCAGCCCCGCGGCGGCGAGGGTGCTCAGTCCGGCGACGACAGGCCACAGCCAGCTGCGGGTGCGGCCAGTGGCGGGATGAGCCGACGGCATCCGAGCGGCGATCGCCGCGATGCGCTCGGGTTCGTGCGGGATTTCGGGCAACGGGAGGTCGTCCCAGTCCGTCTGAATCCCCGCAGCGATCTGGGCTTCGCACAGCGCCGCCTCCAGGTCCGCGGTGTCGGCGTAGCGGTCGGCTGGATCCTTGGCCAGGCACCGCATGATCATGGCGTCGAGCGCTGGGTGAATCTCAGCGTCCGGACGGGCCTGCCGGGGGGGCACGGGAGCTTCGTGGACCTGCATCTCCAGCAGGACCTCGAGCGTCTTGGCGTCGAAGGGGGTCTTGCCCACGAGAAACTCGTACGCCATGCAGCCCATCGCATAGATATCGAGTCGTCCATCGAAGGGCTGCGAGAGGATCAACTCGGGCGCCATGTAGTGAGGCGTCCCCGCAAGGCCGGTGCCTCCCTCCGAGCTCGCCGCCAGCATCGACGAGATTCCGAAGTCGACGATCTTGACCTGCTCGCGGCCGTCCTGTGCGGTCGTGGTGAGAATGTTCTCCGGCTTGATGTCTCGGTGAACGACCCCCGCTCCATGGGCGACCCCCAGCCCCTTGCAGGTCTGCCGCATGATCGCGATGAAGGTGCCCGGGTCCATGCTGTACTGCTCGTCGGGCGGGACGAGGTCGTGGCCGTCGAGCAGCTCCATCACGAAGAAGAGACGTCCGTCGGAGAGCTCACCGAAGTCGTAGAGGTCGACGAGGTACTGCGAGCCGAGGCGGCCGGCGGCCTTGGCTTCGTCCTTGAAGACCTTGACCATGTGGGCCTGCTGGCTCAGGTCGAATCGAAGGATCTTCAGCGCGACGCGTCGCTCGATGTCGACGTGCTCGGCCTCGTAGACCACACCCATCCCGCCCTCGCCCAGCCATCGAATGATCTTGTAGCGGGTCCCAGGAATGACCTTTCCTTGGGTGAGGCGGAGCTTGTCGGAGCCTGGGGCCTGTAGATTGTCGCCGCCATGGACGTACGTCCCCATCCGATTCTCTCGGTAGAAGGTGGCGGCATTGTCGTGCTGCGGAGGACCGACGGGCTGGGTCGGCCCCGGCGGCGCGGACGGCGGGACTGCACCTCCGGCGACCTGCGTCGGGGCCCGACCGATGACCGACGAGCTGGGATCGGTCGAGTTGGACGCGGCCGGTTGTGTCGATGGGCGAGCAGGCATGGAAAGCTAAAAGGCCGAGGCCCACGTAATTGTAGGGACCGCCGCCGCGTGTTTCAAAGATGCGGACGCGCTAGAGTTCAGGCTTGGGGGGCGGAAGAGCCTCGTAGACGCCCAAGAGCCCGGAGGAAGAGCGTACCGTGCCGTCTCGCTCGATGATGATCGCATCGAGGTCAGGCCTCGATTCAACGAACGCCAGACCCGCCTCCGCCCCCATGACGGTGACAGCTGTACAGTATGCATCGGCCTGCGAGGCGTTCTTCGCGAGCAGGGTAACGCTCTTGGGACTCTTCGCCTGTTCGATCGGCCATCCGGTCGCTGGGTCAAGGATGTGCGCATAGCGCCGGCCGTCGTGCTCGAAGAACCGCATGTAGTCGCCCGAGGTCACGACGGCCCGCTCTTCGATGGAGAGGACGCCCAGGGACCCTGAGGTTTCGGGGTCCTTCACGCCGACCCGCCACGGGTCACCGCCCTTCGAGCCCGCTGCGTACGTGTCGCCGCCCGCTTCGACCACATGGTTGGCGAACCCTCGCTCGCGAAGCAGGGCCGAGGCTCGGTCGACCGCATAGCCCTTGGCGATGGCCCCAAGTCCGATCTTCATCCCTGCGGTCGGAAGCCGAGCGGTGCGCGTGGCGGCATCGAGTTCGACCGCAGCACCATCGACCAGCGGTAGAGCGGCCTTGATCTGCTCCGCGCTCGGAGGCGTCGAGCCAGCCTTGAAGCTCCACAGATGCCCCACGCCGTGAAACGTGACGTCGAAGGTTCCGCCGGTTTCACCGTGGATGCGTTCGGAGAGTTCGAGGACTTCGAACAGCTCCTTGGAGATGAGCATCGCGGCGCCACCCGCTCCCTGGTTGAGGCGAGAGAGCTCTGTGTTTGGCTTCCACTCGCTCATCAGACCTTCGATGCGGGCCATCTCGGCGAGAGCATCTTGCATGGCGACGCTCGCCTGCTTTGCATCTCCATCCGGCCCGACGAAGACGTTGAGGGAGACGGTGGTGCCCATCAGCTCGGACGTGCCGAACATCGTGCCGTCCTTTCGCACCGGCGGTGCCCGCTCGTCCGGAGCGTTGATCTTGTTGATGCTCGGGGGGTCCTTGGTCCCCCTCGGACTCGCTGGCCCGCTCTGCTGCGCGGAAGGTTGCGGCGGGCTGTGGGGCGTGGGCGCCTCGGACTTGGAGCAGGCGCCCAACAGCAGGACGGCGAGCGGGAGGGCGAACGACTTCACGATCACTTCTTTGGGCCGCTGCCGGGCGGCGGTGGAGGGCTCCGTCGGGGTGGCGGCAGCAGAGCCCTGATGCGCATGA
>CAYGTG010000710.1:0-4034 GCA_964352485.1 uncultured Nannocystaceae bacterium
AGGCAGAACTTGTAGTGGTCCTGGTTTTCTTTGGCGCAGTTCGGACAAACGATCACGGGCGAACCTCTTGCCTGGCGACTAGGCGATCTCGACGCGGAGGAGCTGCTGGCCGAGGAACAAGTAGTCCCCATGGAACAGCTCTTGCGCGCCAGCGAGCCGGATGAAGGTGCCGTTGCGGGACCCGGTATCGGTGAGAATGACTTCGTCCGAATCGGAGGCCGACTCCAGCCGGGCGTGGTGGCCCGAGATGAAGCGGTCATCGGGGAAGTTCATGGTGTTGCCCTCACGGCCAAGGCTCATCGTGCCGATCTCGGCACTGCACACGCGGCCTTCGCCACCGCCGGCCAAGCACTGCACTACCTGGAAGCGCGAGTCCGGTCTGGGGCTGCCGTAGTAGTAGGTGCCGTTTTCGTTGGGGCTGCCGTCGGTGAACGGTTGTTTGCAAAGTCGCAGCAGCTGCTCTCCGACGAGCATGTGCGTGGCGTCCCCGACCGGCGTGGGCTTCTTGATGCGCAGGAACACGCCGTTGGCACTGCCCGCGTCTTGGACGAACAGTCGGCCGTCCTGGGAGGAAAAACGGGCGTGCTCCGGGGAGAGGAACGGATCCTCGACGAACGTGATGTCGCCTTCGCTGCGGCCGATCGAGGTTGCGGTCTGCTGCAGGTGGTACGTCGCACCGTCACCGCCTTCGCCCTTGATGACAACCAAGCGGGGGACGACCGGTTGCTGCTGCAGGGCGCCGAAAAAGAGCGTGCGCGCCGGCGGTGCATCCTCGCCGCCGGGCAGGGCCCCGATCGGCTGTCCTGTGGCGGGGTCAAAGCGAAGCGGAGCTGCGCCGTCTGGCGCCATCATCGTAGCGTCGACATCGCGCCCGGTGGGCACGGACGAAGGCGCGCTCGCTGAGGGCAAGGACGCAGCTCCAGGATGCTGGGTCAAAGCCGCTCCGCAGTGGTTACACGCCGCTGCGGGCAAAGCATTTTGCGCGCCGCAAACGTGGCAAACGAGGCCCGGGTCCATGGCCCTCGCATCCTGCGCTGGGCGGCTCGGGTTGTCAATTTGGGATTCGGACGGGTCCCGAAGCGACCGCGGGAATGCAGATCGTCTGAGGGGAGGGCTCTACGCACCGAGACCGCGCTTTCTCCAGCGCTGCTCGTTGGGCTCGGGTGCCCGTCCGTGCAGCATCGACGGCATCGGTGATCGCCTTGTCTGCCGCGTTGAGCAGCGACGGATCTATGGGCGCGAGCGCGGGGACCACGTGCTGCTGCAGCCATCGGCTGAACGAAGCGTCCCAGCCCGTGCCGCGAGGCGCCGGCGCGAACCCAGCCTGCGTGGTGGCACTTCGCTGGCTGGGCTCGAGCAACAGCACGAGCCCCGCCGAGGCTGCGTCGCGGGCAAGACCACCGGGCCCGAGCGCTCGCGTCAGCAGGGGCGCGACGTTCGCCCGAGTCGGTGTCCCGATGTTGCCGATGCGCCACGCCGCGATGGCGGCCACCAGCGGGTCGGTATGATCGATGTCTTGGCGGAGCTCATCCAGGGCGTTCGCGGGCTGCAGACTGGCGTGCGCGAACGTGCAGGCGTGGCGGACGATGGTGGTGCGACTCTCCGTTGCGAGCTGCCGCACGCGAATCTTCGTGTCGGGCTGGATTCGGCTCGGCTCCGGGTGGCGAGCGATTGCCAGACAGGAAAGCGCCACGATCTGCGTGTCCTCCCCCAGACGCAGGTGAGCACCCAGGCCTTCGAGCGCGAGGGCGTCGTCGCTTTGGGCGAGTGCCCAAGCCGCGGTGCGTCGAGCATTCCAGCTGTGGCGCTTGCTGACGAGGACCTCCTGCAAGACCTCGGTTGCGCCGGGGTCTTGCAGGGCGCCCGCGGAACGAAGGGCGGTGATTCGCGTCTGCTCGTAGGCGTTTTGAACGGTGGCTGTGGCATCCCGCGGTGCCGCGAGGTTCTTTCCCACCGCGGCCAGGGCTGCGGCGCTGCCAGGGAGCTTCAGGCGCCCGAGCTGCTCGGCGGCCCGAAGCCGCGTGGTGATCGCACCGCGCTGAAGCGAGGAGAGCAGCGGAGCGCGCAACGACTGGCGTCGCTGCTCGGCGCTGGTCTTGTCGCCGGCGCTGCCCGAGGTGATCCACGCGTGCACATCGGCGGGCCGAAGGCGGTCGAGGGCGTCGAGCAGGAAACGGCGAGGCTCGCTGCTCTCGGGATGTTGGGCGCAGCGGCTCACGGCGAGGGAGAGCGCCTCATCGAGTTCCCCGTCCGCTTCGGCCAGATCGAGCGCCCGTCGGCCCGCGTCTTCCATGAGCTCTGGGGGTCCACTGGCGCTGAGGACCTCTGCCAGAAGGGCCCGAGACCGCGCGACGTTGCCCCGCGTCAACTCGAGCTCGGCGAGACGAAGCTTGGGGCGCAGCGCGGTCGGCTTGGTTTCGAGGGCGCGCCGATACGCATCGGCCGCCGCATCCATGTCGCCCTTACTCTCGTGCATCTCGCCCAGCCGCACGATGGCGTCGACGTGGCTGCGGTCCTTCTCCGCCGCGGTGGTCGCGGTCTTGAGGGCGCGGTCGCTGTCGCCTGCTTCGAAGGCGAGCTCGGACATTTCAGCGAGCACGTCGGGACTGCGCGACGGATCGAGTGCCAGCAGCTCTTCGAGGGTACCCATCGCGGACTCGATCTGTCCTGCGCGGCGCTGCGCGGCGGCCAGTTCTTCGAGCCGACCGGGGTCGTTCGGGGCCAGGGACAGCATGCGCTGCTGAACCGCCACAGCGCTGGTGTAGTGCTCGCGCCGCGTGTGGAGCTCGGCGAGGAACCGACCCGATTCGAGGGCGTCTTCGGTCGGGGTCCCTTTGTCGAGCTGAGTCTGGGCTTTGGTGAGCCACCCGGGCAAGGCGCTGGTTCGCAGCACGTTGTCTCGCACGAGCAGCTCGACGATGCGGGTGCGCGCCTCGTCGCGCAGGAGCCTGTGCCGGGGCGCGGAGGCGAGGTCGCGGGTGCGTTCCCAGTGCGCCAGGGCGGGCCGGGGGCGCCGCTGTTCTTCGGCGAGGACGGCGCGCAGCCTCGCGTACTCGGGTGCCTTGGGGTCGGCGGCAATCGCCTTGCCGATGGCCGAGATGGCTTCGGCATGCAGCTCGTGCTCGGTCAGCACCTGAGCGAAGTGTGCCCATCCCTTGTGCGCGGGTCGGGTGAGCTTGGGGAGCATGCTCCACTGCGCGAGCGCTTCTTCGCGCTGGCGCATCTGAAAGAGCTGTTCGCCCAGTGCGATCCGGGCTTCGGCTTTGCGCGGTGACATCTTGACCAGCGCTTGGGCGATCTGCAGGGCCGTGGAGGCGTCGTCGTTGAGGTTGTAGAAGTCGAGCAGGCCGGTCATGGCCTTGGTGTTGCGGGCGTAGTGCTCCCGGACGTCATCGGCGAGGGCAAACGCGAGCTCACGTTCCCCAGCGGCGGCCAGGCTGCTCGCGAGCTCGATGGCGGTTGCGGGGTCGAACCCGGGGCCGTCCATCATGGCCCGCGCTTGCGCGACAGCATCGTCGTGCTGCCCCTTGGACTCGAGCGCCTCGATGAGCGCGGTCTGGGTTTCGGGGTCGCGTGGGGCGAGGGTGCGGGCCTTGGACCAGCTGCGGATCGGATCGATCCCGGCGCCTTGCTGCGCGGTGGCCAAGGTCCGCCACGCCGCCGCTTCGTCCGGATTGGACTCGAGCCAGGTGCCGAGCTTTCGCAGCAGCGCGTCGGTCGTGCGGGCCCGACGGTGGGCGGTGTACAGGGTCGACCACCAGGTCTCGCGTGAGACACGGGAACCCTGTGCAGGGTTCTCCAGCATGGACCAGAGCAGTTCGGCAGCGCCGGCAGCCTGGTCGGCGGCCAGACGGGCCTGCGCGCGCTCGGCCTGAAGCTCGAAGCGCTTGCGGCCCTTGGCACGATCCGCGGCGTCGGCGTACGCGGCGTCGGCCACCGCCGGTTGATCGGCATCGCTGGCTGCCCGGGCCAGTCGAATCTGGGCTTCTTTGTCCTCCGGAGCGAGCTCGACCAGCTTCTTCGCGACTCGCAGA
>CAYGTG010000710.1:4044-4837 GCA_964352485.1 uncultured Nannocystaceae bacterium
GCGAATCCGTGCGCTCGGACCCACAGACGCGCCTTGGCTTTGGAGTCGGTGCTCGACTCTGCCCGACGCTCGAGCAGTCCAACCAGCGTTCCCCAGTCGGCGGCAGCCTCGAGGGCCTGGACCCGCAGCTCGAAGATCTGGGCCGAGCGCTTTCCCGTCGTTGCCAGCTGGAGGGCAGCGAGCTTGTCCGCGGCCTCGCCGGGTCGGCCCTGGGCGAGGTCCATTCGGGCCTCGAGAATCCGCCAGCCCTGGTCGGAGGGCGACCGGGCTCGACCCGCGGCGATCTTGTTGGCCAGGCCCGAAAGGCCGATCGCCTTGCGCAGGGCTCCCCAGTGCCGAGCGTCGAAGGGGTTTCGACGGAGCTTGGCGAGCCGCGCGGAGACGAGCGCGGGATCGCTCGAAGACCGTTCCAGCGACCAGTCGTCCCCAGCGTGGGCCGGACTCGCAACGCTGCCGCCAAGGGCGAGGGCGAGGACGGGCGCGACGGCGCGGCGCGTGAGACTCATCAACATGAGCCTAGCAGGTGCTGGGGGTCGCGGTTGTTTCAGCTGCGGCCGCCCGCACGCAGGCCCGCGGGCGGCCCCCCATCGGACGGCGGACTTGGCGCGAGGACGTGCAGAAACAGGTTGACGTACTCTGGTGAGGACCTACGTTCGCACCTTCCCAAACGGGGACCTCAAAACATGCCGTTGTACGCCTACCGCTGCGAAAAATGTGGCCACGAAGAGGAGCACATCGAGCGCTTCTCCGACAAACCGATCTCCAAATCCGAATCCTGCAAAGGACCGACCAA
>CAYGTG010000711.1:0-1349 GCA_964352485.1 uncultured Nannocystaceae bacterium
CCTCTAGTTGGCGGACTCTTCTTTTTTCTTTTCGGGCTCTTGGTACCAAGCAAGCGGCTCGATGAGCTCGTCGAGCTTGTCGAAGTCGACCTTGACGCCCTTTTCGGAGAACCAGAGTTCGTTGTTGGTGAGCGGGGTGCGACGCTGCGCGATGAAGAGGATCGGCTCTGCCTTGCGGGAGTAACCGAGCTGCACGATCGCATTCTCGATCCACTTGTCCGAATCACCAAAGGTGAACTCTTTTCGGAGCCGGTAGAACCCTTCGTGCTTCAGCTTTACCAGGGACTCGCCCCAGCCAAGCGAGGTGCTGGGGATTTTCACGCCCGGCATCTGGAAGCGCCATTGGTTGTTGACGTTATTGACGGGCAGCAACACCGAAGCGGGAGCGAACTCGCCGTCGGTCCGGATGAGCACGAGCAGGTCGGGAGCGATCTGGGCCTCGTGTCCGGGCAGGTATTGCGTCGTCTTATAGATTCCGGGCGAGTACTCGAACGCCATGAGGGCCGGACCGTAGCCCAGCTCGCGCCCCGAGGGAACCACCGTGTTTGCACATCCTTGCGGGGTCAAATAAGCGTGAGAATGAGCACGTTGATTTCGAGAAATCAGTGTTTTTGGGGATCTTGGGGTGCCGTCTGGACGTCAGCGGCAGCGCCAACTCGAGCGGACGAACCTCGCCGGCCATGCAGGGGGAGCGTCGACAGGGCGTGACGCTCCTCGTTCTCCCGGCGCTCGACAATTTGTAAGCACATGAAACGAAATGAGATTTTGAGACGCCGGGCGGAGGTGGAAAAAACATGAGGTTCCACTGAGACAGATCGGCGGGCTGCGGTGACTGGACGTCTGGATGCAAGGGGACGGTCAATGAACGGACGCATGCTTCGAGCGGTACTCGGCGCGGTGACCCTGGTGGCACTGCCGGGTTGTTACGAGTCGGTGGAGGTGGCTGACGCTGATGGGACCAGCGGCGGCATCGACATCGATGATGGCGATGAGTCCGGGGACGACGGCGAGTCCAGCGGCGGGCTCGGGCTCGACGGGCCCGGGACGTGCCAGGAGACGAAGGCGTACTTCCGCGAGGAGGTATGGGCGCCCTTCATGTCCAGCCAGTGCTTCGCGTGCCACAACCCGCTTGGACAGGCGAAGTACACGGACCTCGTCTTGCGCGGCAACGACGTACCGGGCCATGCAGAGGCAAACCTCGCGGCGATTCGCCACATCTCCCGCCTAGAGCTGGATGGAGAGTCGGTGCTGCTGGTCAAGGCTCGTGGCGACGACGCCCACGGCGGCGGGCCGCAGCTCATCGGCGACGGCGAGGAGTACGAGGCGTTGAAGGAACTCCTCGATCAGCT
>CAYGTG010000711.1:1359-4835 GCA_964352485.1 uncultured Nannocystaceae bacterium
GCCCCACGGTGTGCGCCGACGATGCCGACGTCTTCGAGTACTTCCAGCTCGTCGAGCTCATGGAAACGTACGAGACGCTTCGCCGCGTCACGTTTGCGATGGCGTCGCGACTGCCGACCGAGCTCGAGGTGTCGCTGGTCGATGAGGCGGGAGACGAGGCGATGGAGCCGATCATTGCGGCCATCGTCCAGCAGGACGCAGGATTCACGGAACGTCTGTTCGAGATGTTCAACCAGACGCTGCTGACCGAAAAGTTCGTCGGCGGCACCAAGGCGCTGGACCTGCTCTCCGCGGAAGATTGGCCCAACAAAAACTGGTACGACGCGATCGCGGACGAGACGCTCCGCAACCAAGCGCGGAGCCGGAGCAACACCGCGCTGGCCCGGGAACCGCTGGAGCTGATCCGCTACATCGTTCGCAACCGCCGGCCGATGACCGAGATCGTCGATGCGGCCTA
This sequence comes from uncultured Nannocystaceae bacterium, assembly GCA_964352485.1. Lineage (GTDB taxonomy): Bacteria > Myxococcota_A > Polyangia > Nannocystales > Nannocystaceae > CAJXVA01. The sequence goes on from CAYGTG010000711.1 coordinate 1,817, forward strand.
TACGGTCGCGAACCCCTACCTGGCGCAGGTCTACGGGCTCGACACCACCGGCTTCACCAACCTCGAGGACCCCAACGACTGGCAGGTCTTCAGCATCGAAGAGTTCCCGCATGCCGGGGTGCTCACGACGCCAGCCTATCTCGGTCGTTACCCGACCGCGGACACCAACCGCAACCGACTGCGCGCCCAAAAGACCCTCGAGTTCTTCTTGGCGACCGACGTGATGAGCTTGGGGGCCCGGCCGATTGCAACCGATGCGGTGGCCGAGCACAACCCGACGCTCAACAACCCGCAATGCACCAGCTGCCACGAGATCATGGATCCGGTTGCCGGCGCATTCCTCAACTGGAACGACGTCGGCCGCTATCGTCCTCAGGAAGCCTGGTTTCAAGACATGCTCGCACCCGGACTGGGCGAAGAGGTGATGCCAGCGGAGGACTACGGGCACGGCCTGCAGTGGCTAGGGCAGCGCATCACCGATGACGTTCGCTTCTCGAGAGCCATGGTCGACATGGTGTTCTACGGGCTGACCGGGCAGCAGGCGCTTCGTGAGCCGACCGACCCTGGCTCGCCGGTATACGGCGCGGAGCTCAACGCGTTCCATGTGCAAGATCGGGTGTTCTCGGACATCGCCGACGCCTTCATCGACGAGGGATACGACTACGTTGCCCTCGTTGGGCTGCTGGTCGACAGCGGCTACTTCCGCGCGAAGAACGTCGAGGCTGGAGCGGACGAGCTGCGCCAAGCCGAGCTGACGCCGCTGGGAGGCATTCGACTGGCGTCCCCGGAGCAGTTCCATCGCAAGGTCGCCGCCGTCACTGGGTACACGTGGCTCGACGCGGCCGGCAGCTCCTTGCTCACCCGCGGACGCTCGATGCATCTGATGTTCGGCGGCACGAACTCGGACAGCGTGCTCGAGCCGTACGAGCAGGTCAATGGCGTGATGTCGAACATCATCAGCCGAATGTCCAACGAGATGGCGTGTCGAGCCACGGCTGCCGACTTCGCCCTCGCGGCGGACGAGCGCTTGCTGTTCCCGCACGTGGAGATGACGGCAATCCCGGGTATCGACGACGCGGCCATCGAAGCCAACATCCTGTACCTGCATGAGCGGGTCCTCGGAGAGAGGATCACGGCCGACGACCCGCGCTTTGCGGACACCCTGTTCTTGTTCGAGAACGTGCACGCCGACGGGCTCTCGGGGATGGCCTCGGGCGAGTACCCCGCGACGCTCATCGCCCCGTGTCAGCGAACGACCCATCCCCAAACCGGCAGCCCACTCGAGGTGCCGATCATGGACGACTCGGACTACACCGCGCGCGCCTGGATGGCCGTCGTGTCCGCCATGCTCGGCGACTTCCAGTTCATCTACGAATAGGCCTCACGCAACGGAGAACGACGATGAAACGACGCAACTTCTTCTCTTGGATGGCGGGCGCAGGCCTGTGCGCGACTGGCCTTGGACGTGGAGCGATGGCCGGATTGGGCTCGAGCCCCATGCCAGTGGCAGGCACGTATGACGGGCCGTTCTTTGTCTCCTTTGCCGCCGACGGCGGATGGGATCCCACCGGATTCTGCGACCCCCACACGAACCTTCACCGCGGCTACGACGACAGCGGCATCGTCTCGCTCGGCGGCATTCGATACGCCAACGTCGGTGACAACGCGGCCTTCTTCGAGCGCTTCGCGGACAAGCTGCTCATCGTCAACGGGATCGATCTGACGACCAACAACCACGCGGTCGGCCGTCGCTACGTCGGCACCGGGAAGCAGGATGAGACCCATCCGCACTGGGCGGCCCTCGCGGCGGGGACCCATGGCCCCGAACTCCCGCTCGCCTATGTGGCAGAGGCCTCGGAGAGCGCTTCCGAAGGCGTCGTGGCCCGCAGTCGCGTGTCCAACAGCAGCGTGCTCGCGGACCTCTCGTTCCCCGATCGCGTCAACCCATCCAACCTCGAGGACCTCTCGACGTATCAAACCGAACCCGCGCTCGACATGGTCTCGCAATGGAGAGGCTCCAGGCTCGACCGGATGGCGCAGCAGCAGCACCTGCCGCGGATTGCGAAGGCGGCTGAAGACCTGTCGACGGCACGCCTTGGTTCCAGCGAACTCGAGCTGTTGGCGGAGTATTTGCCCGAGGCGTTGTCGAGCACGGGCATTCGACAACAGATGCAGGTCGCGCTGGCGGCCTATGCTGCGGGGATTGCCGTGTCGGCGACGTTCAGCATGGGGGGCTTCGATACCCATGACAACAACGACGCGCGCCAAGACGGCGCACGAGCCAGCTTCTTCGGCGCGATCATGGAATTCTGGGACGAGGCCGAACGCCTCGGCGTCTCCGACCGCGTTGTGCTGTCGGTGGGCTCCGACTTCGGACGGACCAACAGGTACAACGGCAACAACGGGAAGGACCATTGGCCCGTCACCAGCATGATGCTGATGGGACAGGGCATCGAGGGGAACCGCACGGTTGGCGCAACCGACGATGAGCAGTATGCGGTGCCGGTCGACGCCAAGACGCTCGAGCCCTCGGTCGATGGCGTCACGCTCACGCCCGCGCACGTGCACGCCGAGCTGCGCAAGCTGGCCGGGGTCTCTTCGGATCTGCAGGCACGCTTCCCGCTACCCGCGGAGCCCCTCGAGGGAAGCATCCTCGGATCTGCATGAACCTCAGAATCGAACGCCGCGGCCTGGAACCCAGGTCGTGGCGTTTTTTGATGCGGGGCCGCGGTTCATCCAGACCAAGCGAACCACACCCGCGGTGACCGCTGCGGTCGCGATCACCCCGCAGACCAACGCGGCGGTCTGAGTCTTCACGGCGCGGTCGGTCTTGCGGGCATACTGCGCTTCGATGTCCGCCTCCTCGGCGAGTCGTCGCTGCTGAGCGCTGTCCACGGCCAGCACGAGTGCCGCGATCCCGACGGCGCCTCCAGCGGTGACCAGCGTCAGTCCGAGGACGTCGCTTCGCCAGCGGTCAGAAGCCTTCGCGGTGGGCGGTGGCTGGGCGACGCTTGCGGGG
>CAYGTG010000712.1:0-4833 GCA_964352485.1 uncultured Nannocystaceae bacterium
GTCCCATTGAGGCTGTTGATGAACAACTGGTCGCTGCCGACGAACAAAAAAGTCTACAACAAGAACGTCACCATAAAATAAAAATTCGTAGCGTCGGTGTTGGGGTCATACTCGATTTTGATGTGGGCCTCGACGTGATCCTCGTCGACGACGAAGATGATCGTCTCACCCGTCTGATCGACGGGCATCTCCTGCGGTCCCGCATCACAGAACATGCCTCCGCATGCCTGTGCGTCGGTCGTCAAAAGAAAGGCTGAGGTCGCCGCCGCGACCGAAATCCCGAATGTAAGCCAACGCATGTACGTTTCCATCGCCGACCTCTGCCGACTGCAAGCGGTGAACCAGGAGGAATATTCGTTTCGTCGCGCGAACGGGGGAGCCGGACCACGACACCCGTGTCATGCGCCAATCCATCGCGTGTCGCCGATGTCCGACCGACACAAGCGTCGCCAAACCAGACAGCCCCGGACGGACAGCCACCGCCAGACTCCGTCGCTTCACCCCGCCGCAGTTTTCGAGAACCGCAGCGCGTTACGACAGCGTGTCGTCGAAGTGCTGGGTCAGCTTGCGAGAATCGTGGAGCACGACCACTTCGTCGATCCACGTCTCGTAGTCGCCGGCGAGCACCTCTTCGGCCGCTTCTTCGCTGAGCGGTCGGTAGAACGCGGCGAGCTGCTCGGTGGTGATTACCGCGGGTTCGTTCTCGAACGCCTCCAAAATCCGCTCTTCATGCGGGGTGGTCGGCTCGCACCCGAACCCGCACCGAAACAAGGGGTCGTAGAAGTACTTGGACTGCAGGTTCACCATGAACCGGTTGGCGCTGGTCACGATGAGCCCGGCCGGCTCGGCGAGGTCGATCTTGGTGAACCCGCCGTCGTCGGAGTCGAAGACCAGCGTGCCCGAGACGCGAGTCTTGCCCTCGACGATGAGTTGGCCGCAGATGTTGGAGAGGCCGATCGTGTCGAGGTCGCCCAGTACGACGACCTTCGTTTCGTCGTCCACAGCCATGCTGCGCTCCATCTTCAGGTTGCCGTCGAAGATCAGCCAGTACCCGATCTCGCCCAAGGCCTCGAAGATGCGCTCGAAGCTGCTCATTCCGGCGTCCTCCGGATGAGCGAACCGAATGTCGCCTCGGACGACCGTGCCCGAAAAGCCGGCCATCGTCTTGGCCATCCTCGGGTCGCTCTCCCAGAAGATTGACTCCCGAACGCGCTCGTAGACGTCGGGTGCGAGCCGCTTCAGGTGCTCCTTGTCGTCGTACTGGAACAGCTCAAGGGCCTGACCGTCAAAGTCGATGTTCATCGCGATTCGATAGAGCACCGCACCATCGCTGGCGCGCAGCTGGCCGGAAGGACGTATGTCGCCGTTCCGGAGTCGAGCGCCCCGCCGTGAGCCGGCTTAGTGCCGGTGGTCCTCGAGCGGTCGCCGGCGTCGAGCCGCGAGGTCGTCGGCGCTCGCGGCCCTGGCCACGAAGCGTCGCAACGATCGAGAGTCGATCCGGGTCGGGCTCTCCAGCGAGGTCGGTGAAGCGAAAGGGCAGGTCCAGGCGCTGAAACGCGCCACCAAAGAACTGAGCAGCGACGCAACTCCAGGCTCGCCGGTGTAGTCGTCCCCCTCCCCGCGGGCGTCGGCGTCATCGCATTTACCCACGCAGTCCCGGCCGCTGGAGTCCAGCGACCCCGAAGCCTCAGTCCGCCCCCGAGGGTCGTGGCCCCCTCTACGCACCGCTGGGCGACTCGCAGCTCTCGGCCCACTCGACCTCGGCATCGTCACATCCGACAAACTCCATGTCCTGACACTTTGCCGCTGTGACGCAACCCAAGAGTGCATCGGTGGCGCTGTCACAGGCCGGGGTATCCGTCAGTGCGGCATAGCCTTCGTACAAGAGGCATTCGAACTGGCAGCCGTCGACGTTCTCCGGCGTGTCCGGCTGCTCGAAGCACGCCAGCAGTGAGTCGCAGAAGCCGTCGCACGTCGCGGGTACGACGTCGAGGCACGTGTTCAAGTAGGGGTCGAGCAAAGGTTCGCACAGATCGGGACCATCGTTTTGTACCGCGATCGCGTCCTCGCAGCTGAGGGTGAAGCGGCACTCGAAGTAGGTCGCAGCCGCCTCGCCGCACCCAACGTCATAGGCGTGCAGCGGAGGCACGATGTCCTGGCAGTTGCTCAGACACGTGAGATAGACGCTCTCGTCACAATCTTGGTAGGGGCCGCAGAGCATGTCGCAGTCGAGCAGCCCCTTCGGATCGCCGGTGCTCGTGCTGCTCTCGCCGGTCTCGGTCGAGCCGCCAGTCGTGTCGACGGACGAGCCCGAGCTTCCGTCGGCCGATGTCCCCGACATTCCCGTCGTTTCGTCGTCCGTCGTCGAGCTGGAGTCGTTCGCCGATGTCTGCGTCCCGGTGCCGCTTCCCTCGTTTGCACTGTTCGTGTCGGCGGCGTCGTCCCCACATGCACCGAGAATCGTCACCACCATCATCAACCAAGCCAATCTCTCAAACATGTGCGCATCGTCGGGCACATGGCGACCGAGATCAAGCTACCCGGATGCGTCAGCGAGTGAACGGAGCCGGCGGATCGACGATGCCTACCCGAGCGCCTGCGAGCTCCGCAACCCGGGCGTGGCGCTGAACTTCCCGGCGCGTGTTTCTGAGGCCGTCATGACACGAATGTCGTGCGGGGCCCCCATGTCTCGCCCGCCGCGAAATCCCTGCCGCCGCGGTCAGCGAGCCGGCTGAACTTTGCGGGGCCCTCGGCTGGCATCACCTTCGCCCGCGGAGGAGACTGAAGGACGATGCTTGGCTTGAATTCGACGACGACCTGGAGCGTGTTGGTCCTGACGGCGGCGGCGCTGACGGGATGCACCGAAGGTGAAGATCCGCAACGGGGAGAGGACTTTGTCTCCGACAACCCCTACGGCGGCAATGCGCAAGGCGGCGGCGACACTGGCGACCCGACCGATGGTGGCGAGAGCGGCGACGACGACGGAGGCGGCGACGGGGAGCGTGCGATCGCCGAGGCCGACATCGTCCACATCGACGGCAACCGGCTCTACGCCCTGTCTCGCTACGGCGGGCTGACGGTTATCGACGTCTCGACCGCCGACGCGCTCCCCGTGCTTGGCCGCTACCGCGCGCACGCCGAGCCCTTCGAGATGTACGTCGAGAATGGCCAGGTGTTCGTGATGTACCAGGGCTGGGGAGAGTACGTCGAAGACCCCGAGACCGGCGGCTACACCTGGCAGACCACCAGCCGGCTGATGGCGCTCGACGCCTCCAACCCGGCGGCCATCATCGCCCGGGGAGACTTCTCGGTCCCCGGCTACATCTCCGACAGCCGAAGGGTCGGCGACGTGCTCTACGTGGTCACCAAAGAGGACCAGTGGTGCTGGGCGTGTGACGGCAGCGACAACGCCACCGTCGTCACCTCCCTCGACGTCTCCGACGAAGCCGACGTCAAACTGGTCGATCAGCTCCGTCTCGAAGACGAGGGCGGCTGGGGAGGCCTCCGCAGCGTCAGCGCGACAGACCAGCGCCTGTACATCGCGGGGCCCGACTGGGACGCCGGCCCCGACGACAACTCCAGCATTGAGGTGGTCGACATCAGCGATCCCCAGGGCACGCTGGCCGCCGGCGCGAGCATCGACATCGCCGGCCGCATCGACAGCCGCTGGCAGATGGACGAACACGAGGGCGTGCTCCGGGTGATCAGCCAGCCCGGCTGGAGCGGCGCCGAGCCGCCGCGCGTCGAGACCTTCGCCGTCGCCTCGGCCACCGACGTCACGCCGCTGGCCAGCATGCAGATGCAGTTGCCCCGCCCCGAGCAGCTGCAGAGCGTCCGCTTCGACGGGCCGCGGGCCTACGCGATCACCTTCGAGCGCACCGACCCGCTGTTCACCCTCGACCTGTCCGATCCCGAGGCGCCGGCGCAGGTCGGAGAGCTCGAGATCCCCGGCTTCGTCTGGCACATGGAGGCCCGCGGCGACCGCGTCCTGGGCATCGGCTTCGATCGAGACGCTCCCCAGGGCTCGATCAACGCCAGCCTCTTCGACGTGTCGGACTTCGCCAACCCCACGATGATCGAGCGGGTGAACTTCGGCGGTAGCTGGGCGCAATTCTCCGAAGACCAAGACCGGATCCACAAGAGCTTCCAGGTCCTCGACGATCTGGGCCTGCTGCTCATCCCCTTCACCGGCTGGATCTACGACGAGCCCGACGAGCCGTGGGGCTGTGGCCAGTACCAAAGCGGCATTCAGCTGGTCGACTGGGCGGACGACACCCTCGCTCTGCGCGGCGTGGCACCGATGCGCGGCCAGGCCCGCCGTGGCCTGATGCACGGCCAACGCCTGCTCGGGGTCTCGGACACCTCGGTCGACGTGTTCGACATCACCGACCGGGATACGCCGACCAAGACCGCCGAGCTCGCGCTGGCCGCCAACGCGTCCAAGGTCGCGATCGGTGAGGGCATCGTGGCGCGGCTTTCGTACGACTGGTGGACGGCCGAGACCCGACTCGAGCTCGTCGACGCCTGCAACCCCCAGAGCCCCATCGCCCTGGGATCGGTCGCGCTCGACTAGCTCGCGCCCCCGCTGCCCGAAGGCCCCGAGGCCGCGGAGTGGGGCTGCTTCCACTACGGCTACTTCGACGCGCAAATGTTCGCGCACGGCGGCGTGGTGTATCTGGTTCGAGACCTCTCGCCGTGGGGCTTCACAGACGAAGAGGCCGTCACGGCGATCGACGTCATCGACATCTCGGACCCGATGGCGCCGACCTACGTCGAGACGCTGGAGATCCCGGGGCGCCAAGGCTGGAGCTACGGCCCCTCGCTGTCGGGCGA
>CAYGTG010000713.1:0-4825 GCA_964352485.1 uncultured Nannocystaceae bacterium
CCCTTTGTCGGAACGGCCGGGGGCTGCGCACCTGCGCTGGCCGTGGACGCGGCGAGGACACCCCCCACCGCCAACGCTCGTGCCACCCGCCCCACGGGTCCAGTCTCGCATGCGTTCGAACGTTCCTGATAGGCTCGCTCGATGCACGCCAGCGCCGAGTTCGCCGAGTCTCAGTGCCGTCTTTGCGGAAGCGGCGGCGCGGTCTACATGCAGCGGCCCGAGTTCTCGATCCGCCGCTGCCGTGCGTGTTCCACCCTTTGGTGCGACCCGCTGCGCTTTGACGACACCTTCAACCCGGACAACGAAGACGCGTACCTGGAGGTTGACGACGCGATCGCAGCTGAGAACGCGCTGCGCGTCGAATTCGTGCGGGCGCACGCCCCTGCCTCGTCCCACGAGCGCTTGGTCGAAATCGGCTGCATGCATGGCGACTTCGTCGAGCAGGCCCGACGCAGCGGCTATGACGCCCTGGGTCTCGATCTCTCCAAGACGGCCGTGGAGCACGCCGCGAAGCATCGGCCCACCATGGTCGAGTACGGAACGCTGGACGATGCGCAGGCCGATGGATCGCTGGACGTCGTCGCGGGGTTCAACGTCGTCGAGCACATGGAGGATCCCGGAGAGTTCCTCGACCACGTTCACCGGGTGCTGCGGCCGGGAGGATGGTTCTTCGCCGAGACCCCCGCCCAAGAGAGCCTGTACCACTGGGCGTTCATGGCCCGCGGGTTCGTGCAGTCGAAGGCCGCTCGGCTCGAGGTGGGCATGCATCCGGGCACGCACATCTTCAAGTTCGGCAAGAAGGCGTGGCGCAACGTGTTGGAGCGGCGCGGTTTCTCGGTCGCGACGATCCAGTCCAAGTCGACTCCCCTTCGGGAACTTCTGGCCAAGAACAAGCAGGCCCCGCTGCTGTTCCGCGGCGGCATCGTTGGCGTCGGGGCGCTCGCCCGGGCGACGGGTTTGGGCAATCGGGTCCTGATCGCCGGCCAGCGGCGCTGATGTAGGCGCACCTAGCGCCAAATCGCCAAAACCCTTGGAACTCCCGAGACTAAGCAGATCCGCGCTATCGTCCCAGCCGTGATGGGCCTTCGGATCGAGCGCGCGTGTGTCGCGCCACTCCTCCTCTACGTCGCACTGCTGGGGTGTGGACGGACCGACGCCGTTGCCTCCGCCTCTCGCGGCAGTACGACCAGCGATACCGACGAGCCAACGGATTCCGGTTCGGGCACCGAGAGCGACGACACCACCACCACCACCACCACGGAGGGCTCCGAGAGCACGACCACGGGAGGTGGTCTGTGCGGCAACGGAATCCTCGACGACTTCGAGGAGTGCGACCCCGGTGATGCGTTCATCGGTCCCGGGCAGGCCTGTCTGCCGGGCTGCGTGGTCAACATCTGTGGCGATGGGGATGCGGGCCCCGACGAGCAGTGCGACGACGGAAACGCGGACGATGGAGACGGCTGCCGCAACGACTGCGTGCTGGGAACCTGCAACGACGGCAACGTCGATGTGGGCGAGGAGTGCGACGACGGCAACTTCGACGACACCGACAGCTGCATCTCCGACTGCACCGTGGCTCGGTGCGGCGACGGCTTCACCCGGTTTGGCGACGAAGAGTGCGACGACGGTGATGAGGGCAACACGCCGTTCGGCACCTGTACGCCCAACTGCACCCTCAACGTGTGCGGCGACGGGTTCCAGCGCTTCGACGAGCAGTGTGACCCCGGCGAAGATCAGATCGGCTCCGGCTTCGAGTGCCGCGACGGCTGCATCCTCAACGTTTGCGGCGACGGCGAGCCTTGGGCTGGTGAAGCCTGCGATGACGGCAATGCCGATCCCACCGACGCGTGCGTGAACTGTGTCCCGGCCGAATGCGGAGACGGGTTCGTCTTCGAGGGCACGGAGGACTGTGACGACGGCGACTTCGACGATGTCGACGCGTGCCACAACGACTGCACCTTTCACCGGGTCACCAAGGTCAGCCTCGGCGGCAACCACACGTGCGCCCTGTTCGACTCGGGCAACGTGCAGTGCTGGGGCAACGGCAACAACGGCCGCACCGGGCACGGCAACGAGGACAACATTGGCGACGACGAGCCTGCGGGTGCCGCCGGATTCCTCTCGGTGGGCGCACAGGTCGACGACATGATCGCGGCGTTGTCCCACACGTGTTTCCACTTCGAAGGCACCGGCCTGATCTGCTTCGGACGCGGCGCCGAGGGCCAGTTGGGCTACGGCAACACCAACGACCTCGGAGACGACGAGCTTCCCTCGGCGCTGGGACTTGTCCCACTGGGCGGCAGCTCTGCCCTGTTCGGGGCCCGCGGGGGCGCGTTCCACTCCTGCGCTGCCCTCGACGGCAGCAACGCGCTCCAGTGCTGGGGCGCGCAAACCTTCTTCCAACTCGGAACGCCGGGCGTCACCGAGAACATCGGCGACGACGAGCCGGCCTCCGCGGGAGGCATCGTCAACCTCGGCGCCGGCACCATCGCCGAGGTCGTGACCGGAGCGCGCCACACCTGCGTTCGGATGGAGGATGGCGCGGTACGCTGTTGGGGCGAAGCCTCGGATGGCGCGCTGGGCTATGGCGACGTGAGCGATGTCGGGGACGGAGAGTTCCCGTCGGCGGCTGGCGACGTCAACCTCGGCGCCCCGGCCACCCAGATCACCGCAGGGTGGTTCCACACCTGCGCCATTACGGAGAACGACGAGGTGCTCTGCTGGGGTCGTGGCGCCAGCGGCCGCCTGGGCTATGCGAGCACGGTCTCGGTGGGCGCAACGTTCCCGCCGGTCAACGCGGGGGCGGTCGACATTGGACCGGGAACCCCGGTTCAGATCGCGGCCGGCTTGGGCCACACCTGCGTCCGCATGGATGATGGCGCGGTGCGATGTTGGGGGGACGCGAGCCGCGGCCAGCTCGGCTACGGCAACATCACCACGATCGGCGACAACGAAGACCCCTCCGTCGCCGGAGATGTCCCGCTTGGCGAACCCGCATCCTTCCTCGCGGTCGACGGCAACCACGGGTGCGCCATCGTGCAGAGCACCGGCGCGGTCCGGTGCTGGGGTCAGGGCGGCGATGGTCGACTCGGCTACGGCAACCTCGGCGACGTCGGCGACAACGAGACCCCGGCCGACGCCGGCGATGTGCCCCTCTTCCCGTAGCGCGCTCCTGCCATGCCGGTCTTCCTCATCCTCTTGTTGGATGCCGCGTTCATCGCGGGCGCCGTGGAGCTCACGGCGTGGTTGGTCGGTACGTATATCTTCGTCGGGGCGGATGTCGGCTTCCGTGGCATCACGGTGTCGGCGACCGTCGGTCTACTCAGCGGGGTGGCGGCCTCCTATCTCACCGGACTGCACCAAACCTCGATGGTCCTGCAGCGCAAGGAGGTCGCGATGCGTTCGGTCCTGGTCGGCATCGCGACCGCGCTGGGTGTGCTGCTCGCGAGTCACTTCGTCTGGTATCAGGCGCTCGGACGCACGGTCCTGCTGTTCTTGGCTGCAGCCGGAGCGGCCGGGGTACTTGGATGGAGGCTCGTCTACGCTCGCTACCTCGAGCGGGGCCCACGGATTCGGATCGCGGTGCTTGGAGATGGGCCCGCCGAGCGCGCGCTGATCGCCAGGGTCGCGAGCACCAAACACACTCGATACGACGTCGTCGGGGTCCTCGGAGACAACGCGGACGGCCTCAACGTCCCGCTGCTGGGCCCCCTGGAGAATGCGGTCGAAGCCTGCCGGGCTCACCGCGTCGAGAGGGTGATGGTCGTGACCAGTGCCGCGGTCGATCCAAAGCGTCAGGCGGCCCTCACTGCGCTCCGTGTTCACGGGCTGGAGATCAAGACGGCGGAGGCCCTCATCATGACGATGCAGCGGCGGGTCCCGGTGGACATGGTCGACGAACGCTGGCTGCTGCACCTGTTCGAGCAGCTCGACCAGACCCGAGATCGGGTCAAGCGGGTTCTGGATGTCACGGTCGCCGCCGCAGGCCTGGCGGTGTTCGGTGCCCTGTTCCCGTTGCTGTACGTGATGCTTCGCATCGACTCGCCGGGGCCCTTCTTCTACACCCAGAACCGCGTCGGCTTGGGCAACCGGCCGTTTCGCATCTACAAGGTGCGCACGATGACCGTCGCCCAGCCGGACGCGACCCAACAATGGGCCAGCAAGCAGGATTCCCGGACCACCCGCCTCGGTCGCATGCTTCGGCGCAGCCGCATCGATGAGATGCCTCAGTTTTGGAACGTGCTCCGGGGGGACATGTCGATCGTCGGGCCCCGCCCGGAACAGCCAGCTCTGGCGGCGGACCTCGAGTCCAAGATCAACTATTTCAGCTACCGCCACCTCGTCAAGCCGGGCATCACCGGATGGGCTCAGATCAACGACGGATACGCCGATTCGATCGAGGCCACCCGCACGAAGCTCGGCTATGACCTCTACTACGTCCGGCATCACACGCTGGTGCTCGACATCGACATCATGCTGCGCACCTTCTTCGTGATGGTGGCGCGGATCGGTTCCCGATGAGCGGGAAGCGGGCCGGCGACTTCGGCCGCGTCGCCAGCAGTCTGCGCTGGACCCTGCTCGGAGAGGTGCTCTTCGCTGCCGGTCAGTTCGGCCTGATGATGGTGATGGCACGCCTGGGCTCCGATGCGGCCCTGGGCCGCTACGCGCTCGGCCTCGCGATCGCCACCCCGCTGTTCGTGCTCACGAGCCTCCATCTACGGCCCACCTACGTCGTCACCAACGAAGATGCGCTGAGCTTCGGTCACTTCTGGGCGCTGCGGCTGATCGGGGCCCCCGCGGCCGTCGTGCTCGCCGCGGTCTGGGC
>CAYGTG010000714.1:0-4821 GCA_964352485.1 uncultured Nannocystaceae bacterium
CGACGTCTGGCCGAGCAACGTGCGGACGCGGCGTGCAAACAAGAGGTGGCCGCGCGTTTGGATGGCGATGACCCGGTGGCGGCTGCGGAGGTGCTTCGGACCGCGCTCGAACGCATCGAGCGGCGCCGGGCGGAACTCGATGCCCAGGCGAAGGCCGAGGTCGATGGCGTTGCGGGACGAACCGCGGCGGCGAAGCAGGCGGTGGGGGACACGGAGTCAGCCCGCATCGCCGCGACCGAGCGCGAAGCTGCGTTGCGGCTGACGCTCGATCAGGCTCGGGCCGCGCAGACGTCCGCCGACGCGGCGCTGACCGTCCGGCGCGAGCAGGCGCAGCACCAAGATGCCTTCGCGGCGGCCGAACGGGTCGCGCAGGCACAGGACGCCCTGGATGCAGCACCGAAGCCGACGACGGACGTCTCGGAGGCGAGCGTCGACGCAGCGCGGGCGGCACTGGTGACGGCCGAGGAAGCGCTGGAGGACGCGGAGCGAGCGGTGCGTCAGCAAGAGGGCGCGCTGCAGCAGGTGGGCGGCCAGGTCGTTCGCGAGCGCTCGCAGATGGCCCGCGAGGCGCTGGAGGACGCGCGTCGTCAGGAGGCCGAGATCGAGCTCGACTACGACGGCTGGCGGCTGTTGCTCAGCACGCTGCGAGAGGTCGAGAACGAGACCGGCGCGCACCTGGGGCGCTCCCTGGGTACCGAGGTGGCGACCCGCATGAAGGCGCTGTCGGGGGGCCGATACCGCGGTGCTTCGCTCGGCGCGGATCTCGAGACCGAAGGGGTCATGACCGACCAGGGCGTGCAGGCGCTCGAGCGGTTCTCCGAGGGCGTCAAGGAGCAGGTCGCGACGCTGTTGCGGGTGAGCGTGGCTGAGCACCTGGGGACGGCGTTGGTGCTGGACGATCATCTCGCGCAGACGGATCCGGAGCGCTCGGAGTGGTTTCGTCGCCTGCTGCAGGAGAGCGCGGAGTCGATTCAGGTCGTGGTGCTGACCTGCCGTCCGAAGGACTACGCGGGCGATGGGACCGCGCACGTCGTGGATCTGTCGACCAGCGTCGTTCGGCGGTAGCGTCCAAGCCAACCGATTCTACGCGCGGCCGATGTGGCCGCGCAGCGAGGCTGCCCACGCCGCGAGGTCGTCGAGGGTGGCCGGCGCCATCGTGCGATCTGTGGCCGCGCGCTCGATGGCCTCCTTGAGGAGCTGTTTTGCTCGCCGAAGCCGCGTTCGGACCGTGCCCTCGGGGGCCTCGAGGACCAGGGCCAGGGCGGGACCGGGGAGCTTCTCCCAGTAGTGCAGCTCGAGCATGACCTGGTGGTCGAAGGGGATGCTGCGCAGCCCCGCCAACAGCAACCGATCTTGCTCGGCGCCGAGCATCAGCTGGCTGGGAGATTCGGCGAGGTCGGCGAACGACATCGATCCCGGATCGACTTCGTCGAGGCGGCGCTTGCGGTAGTGCGCGATGGCGGTGCGCCGCGCCACGGCGTAGACATAGGTGGAGAACTGCGCCTCGCCGCGGAACTGCTCCTGCTTCTCCACGCACCGCAGGAGCGTCTGTTGAATGAGCTCTCCGACCACGTCCTCCGGCACCTTGGTGCGAAAGAAGCGGAACAGCGGCTTGAACTGCCGCCGCAACAGCTCATTCCCGGCCTTGGCGTCGCCCGAGCGCCAAGCGTCCAGCAGCGCGAAGTCGTCTCGGTCGTCCAACGAGCCCAAGAATACAGAGGCCGGAGTGTGAACGACAAGCCGGACGGCTCCTGGGGCAGGCCGGCGTAGTTCCGGTGCAGCCGCCGCGTCAACGGTCGGGGACCCTGCAAGCGTCGACCGCACGAGCAGCGCGGATGCGCCTGATCACCGGGCTCGAACAAGGCGTTGTTGCACCGCGCGGATCTCTTGTGGCGAGTGAAGCAGAACGAGTCGGTCGACCGTTCGGGGCGGAGCGTCGCAGACGCCCATCGCTGGGTCCTCGGGCATACCCCGCCGCACAGGCACCACGCGCTGCACACGGGCGCGTTTCAAGAGCTGGCCGAGGCGTGAGCCGCCAGGTGCCTGGTCTCGCGCGAGGGACAGCATGAGCCCCAGGTCAAAACGCTGCGCACCCACGCTGTTCGTGACGACGCCGAAAGGAGCGCTCAAGGCGGTGTTTTGCAGCCCGGCTGCCATGGCTTGGAACGCGTTGCCAACCTGTCGTGAGAAGCGCTTGCCGTTCTCAACGTCGTGGTTCTTCGTGCTCCACTCGCGGTATCTCTCGGACGCTTCGACCTCGGCGAAGATGAGTTCTCCTTGGTCGGCAAAGCGAGCGACGTCTCGCTGGTTGCGAGGGTAGTCTGAAAGCGCGGCGTCTCGGAGGCGGCCGGCATGATCTCGGTCGGCGAGGACAGCATCGACAATCGCTGCAATATTGGCAGCCGAGCTTTCGCTCTGGTCGTCGAGGGACGCGAATGCAAGCCGTACCGCAGCCATGGCGGCGCGAAAACTCTGAAGTTCGTGGTAGTCGGCACCGAGCCGGACGAGGCTCACGCCCAGCAGGGTCTCGTAGGATTCGCGTGATGTGCCTTGGGGGAAAGTGAGCTTCAGCTCTTTGCCCCCACGCACTTCAGCGAGGTGCTCGACCGTGAAGAACAGCAGGTTCTCGACGTCGTAGAGTTCGTCGTTTTCGAGCATGTCCTCATGCAGAGGCAGCATGGCGAGAATTCGCTCGATCTCATCCACGATCTGGCGGTCGGTGAGATCGGACAGCCGCTGATTGACCGAGCTCACCAACGGACCATGGACCGTCTCGGCCCGCGGCGGCGTCAGCATCGTCAGGGTGAGTCTGTCCGCGTGGTTGATTGTCACGTCAAAACGAGCTCCTCGTTGCTGCATCGCCCACACAACGCCTGCGACATCTCGGGCCATGGAGACGTAGACGCCTTCGATGCGTTCTTCGGCCCGTTCGGTTGGTTTTTGCGAGCGCCACACGACGCTGCGGAACACTTCGTTCTCCCAGCGATAGCCTTTGATGCCGGTGCAGCATCGCTGCCACTGCCCGGGGTCGACCACCACGGGAGGACGGTTTCCGTGCCAGAACTTGGCGAAGCGGCCGTGTCCGCAGCCCGTCAGCACGATCACGGCGAACAGCACCGGACTCCGCAGTCTTCGAAAGACGCTCACGAGGCGACTGCGCTCCGTGCAGTTCCGTACCCCCTTTGAGGCCCCGAAAAGACTGCGTAGCAGATGCGGCACCGGCTCTCATTCCTCCACATAGGGGATGGACAGGGTTGCGGTTGGTTGTCGAACGTCAGCGCCGTAGCCGAACGGGAGCGCGGTGTTCGGGCCGGTGTTTGCGTCCGCGGGGAAGTCCGTACCCCAGCGCATGAACGCAAACGGCTCCGGGCTGTTGTCGGGCTCCGGTTCGACCGTGACCTCGACGCGCGCCCCGTGCAGTGAGAGGGGTGGGTCGATGAAGTCCTGACCGGGCGCATCGTATCCAGGCTCGGGTCCTGCACCGGGGCCCGCACCGTCGTCGTCGGGCTGCTGGTCCCGAAACCGTCCGGTGCTGAACCGTCCTTCGGCCGTGATCACCCAGCCCTCGAACACCCAGTGGGGCCCAAGTGCTCGGTACGGCTGGATGTCGAAGCCAAACCACCAGATGCCGAGCGCCTCGTCGTCTTGGGTTGACGTGGTGGGGGTCGAGACCTGATACGAGGGAGGACAGCAGCCCGCTTCGTACCAAGCATCGAACGGAATGGCCTTGCTCTGGTACTCGTAGCCTTCAACGTTCCACCGGAAGCCCTCTCGTACGACCGTGTGCACGGATGGCTCTGAGACTGAGCTGGGCTGGAGCGTCACGAAGAAGTGCGCAACGCTCGAGTTGGCGAGCTTCACGATTTCTTCCTCGATCTCGAGTTGGATGACAGCCTCGCTGCCGTCGAACCGATGGATCGAGACCGTTTCGTCTTCCCCCTCGAGCCAGGCCTCGTAGTGGTAGCCCTCTCCGGCCTCGACGAAGCCGCTGAGCTCGAGGGTCGCAGGACGGGTCGGCCCGCCGCAGGCCGTGGCCAACGTGGCGGCGAGGAGAGGCCAAGAAGGTCGCCAGAGTCTCATCGGGGCCTTAGAGGGCTGTATGCGGAAATCGATTGCGACAGCGTCGAGTTTGTCGCTTCAGGGCCCTCGTGATGTCGACGCCTGCGCTGAGGTGAACGCGATGGGCACGCATTCGTTCAAACTCCGTCAGCGATTCTCGACCCGTGGCTCCCGGCCACCGATGCTGGTCCCGGCCCGCGGCGCGTCTGGGTGACCCGCGGTGCTCGTGCAGTCGCGACCAGAGCCTCGGTATCTCCCCAGGCAGCGCCAACACTTGGGGCACGACAGCGGGTGGCATGGGGCGGGTGAGTCGCCCCCGATACGTCACGCCTATTGCAACGATTGGCAGAGGCTATCCACAATCCGGGGGATCGGGGTCCACCCAAGCGCCGGCGTCCCCTATAGTCAGACTCCGTGATGCACGAGCCAACCGCCTCACCCGAGTCCGGTCATACCGCCCTGGCCAATGAGGACCGACATCCCGCGTTCGGCTCCGTCGTCGCCGGCGGCGGACTTCTGCTGTTCGTGCTCGCCGGCGTGACCTACGTGGTCGCGACGATGCTCAGCATCCAAGTCTTGTTGCTCCCGGCGATGATCGGAATGGGCGTCGGCGTGGCCTGGTTCGTGGTCTCCCGCCTGGCCCGGGTCGGACACCAGCTGTAGCGCGGCCGCACGGCGAGCGAGCCGTTCGGTTCGCCCTCAGCGTGCTAGCAGCCTGTTGAGAAACCCGACACGACGTCTCACTCGTCTTTTTCGCTCCTG
>CAYGTG010000715.1:0-4818 GCA_964352485.1 uncultured Nannocystaceae bacterium
GTCCGGTTCGCGGACGTCGAGGATCAGTGCGCCGTCGGCGATCTTGGTGGACGCACGCCTGCCTGCGTCATCGTCATCGAGAGCGATGTACACGTGGGAGTACGGGGCCAGCTGCTCCACCCACTCGGGTTTCCACATCCCAGCCCCTGAAGGCAATGCGAACACAGGGTCGAACGTCTTCGCAGACAACGCCCAACTGTCCGTGTCCCCCTCAACCAGCCATGCCTGCCGGCCATCAAAATCGAACCCTTTCGTGTGGTAGAGGTCAACGAATTTGGAACCGGGGACACACCATTTGTCGCGGGACTCGAGGGCCCGGATCTTGATGGCGGTCACCCGACCTTCACGATCGAAATGCGGTGCCCATAGCTCGGTGCGGGTCTTGTTGACCCGGACGTCGAACGTTTGAGCGAGCCAGCTGAACGAAATCGGCCAACGCTCCTCCACCACCTCAGCGATTGCTTTGTCTTCGAACAGGAACACGGTGTGGTCGTCGAAGTACTCGCGGAGGTCAGGGACCTGTTGGGGTGCCGTTTCGCGGCGGGTGTCGCGGGTCGACAGCGGGTCCTCGCCGAGCGATAGCCATTGGACGGCACGGTTGAACGTGCATCCGAAGAACCCTTGGACGAATTTGATTGAGTCGCCGCCTTGCCCGGTCGAGAAGTCGTACCAAAGGTGGGTGTCGATGTGGAGGCTCGGTGTCCGCTCTCCGTCGTTGAAGATGGAACGGATGTGGCCGGTCGAGTTTGGTGATTCGAGGCCGAGGCGGTCGAGGATTTCGAGCATCGGGATTGCTCGTGCGAGGTCGATGGCTTCGTCGTAGTCGTCACGCATCAGCGTGTCCGATCAGCCACGCCATCATGTCGACCATCAGTTGCTCAGCAATCTCACGATCCAACGAGAAATGGAAGATTTCGATTTCGTCATCGGAACCCCCGCTGCCGTAGTTCCCCCCGATCGTGACCACGAGCTCGTGGTCACCCCCTGAGGAGGCATCGACCGTGCACGTCGTCTTGGTTGCGCTGACCGCCATGTACTTCTCTGACGGGTCGTTCGATACGACCAGGCCTTGACGGACCACAACGGCTGCTACCAGTTCGGAGCGTGTCGTGATCTCTTCGGCGTCGCTGATGGTCATGAGTGTTTTCCGACGAACTCGTCGAACGACGGGGCATCAGCCTTCGGAGGCAACCGGTCACCGAACTGATGAAACCAGTCCCACAAACCGGTGACGTCGACGAGAACATCGAAGTCCCCGTCGATCACGGTGAGGGGGAACACGGGAACGAAATCGAACGCACCCACCGTCCGGTTCTTGGCGTGCTCGCAGTAGTTCTCGGCGACCTTCAGGTTCATGGCCAGCACGGCCACCCTCGGCGTACGACCAAGCCCCTCCGCTGTCGCGTCCTCAAATGCTGTTGTGGTTGGTCCTGGGGCCAGAGGCCCCGGGCCTTTCGGTTTCTGTTGTGCGGCCATTCGTGGGCCCCTTTCGTTAGTGCGGTTGGTTGGTGCCCTTGGCGTCTGAATCCCACGCCAACAGCTGCATCGATTCGTTCATCTGATAAAGCGCGCCAGCTGGGGCGATCTCGCCACCAGACCTGGTCTTGAGGTACTGGAGGTAGAAGTGCTCCTTCAGCGTCAAGTACTCGTCCTTGCTGATCCCCTTACGCAACGCCGGCCGGTACGCACCGAGGACGTAGTCGGCGGCGTCTTCGCCACCGAACCTCCCCGACACCAACGACAACGGCTGATCACCAGAGTTCTTCTGCCCCCGGGCCACCTGCTGGAGCGTGATCATCGACACCAACGTTTGGCGTGCGATGTTCTTCAGGCCGTACGAGATGGCGGCAACGTTTCCCTGCGCTTCCAACGACCGACCACCCTTGACGAGTTCGAGGTGGTCGACGATGGCGAGCCGGCACTCATACCCGGACGTGTCGTTGATGTCGAGGATGATCCCCCGTATGTCCTTCAGCGACGTTTGCGGATCGTCTTCGATCCACAGGCACGGGAAGTCCCGAGCGAGAGCCTCCATGTGCTTCGACGTCCCATGCACCTTCACTTCGGTTTCGATGGCGTGCGTGGGCACCCCGTACGTGATCGCTGCGAGACGCTGGATGATCATGCGGGCATCCATCTCGAGGCTGAACAGGACCGTGGGTACGAGCCGGTTGCGTGCGATCACGGACAACGCCCACACGGTTTTGCCGACCGATGGTCGCGCCATGAACAGCATGAGTTCGCCGGGGGCGATGCCCCCCGATCGGGAATCGAAGGGGTGAAACCCGATCGGGAGACGAGCTTGCTCGCTGGTCGCCCACGCCTTGTGGGACTCGATGATCTCTGGCATGGACTGGAGCACGGGTTAGGCGATGCCGAGGTTCGGTTTCGCCCAGTCAGGGGCGTCTTTCAACCAGAGCCCGGCCTTGTACTTCGGGTTCTTCGGGTCGACGATTTTCTTCGACTTGAAGTCGGGTCCGTTGGCTGATTTCTTGTCGAGTCGGTTGTCGTACCATTCCCCGAAGTTCTCGAAGAGGTCACGCCAGAGCGCATCGTCGCTGCCAGGCGCCGCTGCGGGCGCAGGCGTCGCCGGTGGCGGTCCGCCTTGGTGCACCAGCGAGGAGGCCGGCACAGGGACTGGCGCGGGGCCTTGTGCCGCAGGAAACGGTTCCTCACCCGCAGGCAACGCCTGAGGTTGCGCCGGTGTCGCCTGAGGGAACGCTTGCAACGGCTGGACACCGGGTGCAGCCTGAGGGCCCGTAACAGCAGCCGGGCCGGGGCCCGGAGCTGGTTGTGGCTGTGAGCCGGGGAACGCTTCGGTGACCTTGTTCTCCCCGATCTTGATTATGTTCGACTCGAGTACCGCTGAGTGGGCGAAGTCGAAGTGCTGCATCGCTGTTTGGATGTCGGTGATGTGGCCGGCTTGGACGAACGCTTTGGTGATTTCGGCGGCGTCGTGCGCTGACGATTGGGTGATGATCTCGATCGATCGGTTGTCCATCAGACTTTTCCTTCCAGCACCACGGCCTTGACGGCCCACATGACGCAATCTTCGAGGTGGGTAAGGGCGAGCGACTGGGCCCGACCCTGAGGTGTGACTTCGAGAATCAGCGCACCGATGCCGAGAGCCACGGTGCGGATGTCCTCGATGCGCTCAACCTGACTGGCGTCTGGCGACTGGTTGGTGAGTGACGCTTGGAGCTGTTCGAGCCGGTCCATCAGGCCACCGATCCTTCGGTGGTTGGGAACTCGCCTGCGACCACATTCGACTCCGGGGCCTTCACGTACAACCGCACCGCTCCGTCCACGGTGCGAGAGTTCGCCTCCAGGCCACGCTTCCGAAGGTTGCTGACGAGGCCTTGGGTGACCGAGTCGGTTTGGATGGTGCCGAAGTCGAGGACTTGCCCGGGGTTGGCTTGGGCTGCTTCGGTGATGTCGTTGACGAGTAGTGCTGCCCCGGTCGCTCGACCGGGGACGTTGTCGACAATCTCGTATTCGAGAGTCATCGGGTTCCTGCTTTCTGTTGGTTTGGTTATGGAGATTTGGGTTCCGGGACGTAGTCCCGTTCGATCTCGTCGAGACGGCCACGTAGTTGTTGGCGTCGATCGAGGAGCGGGTTGATTTCCCGCATGGGCATGTCCACTGCTTTGTGGGAGTGGGCTGCGAGGTCGGCGTCGATGAGCGCGATTTCCATGCAGAGCGCCGTGTGCTCTTCCTTAGGATTCACTGCGAGTCACTCGGCTTCGACAAGATCCTGATTAGGCGCTTCCGTTCGGCCTGGGTAAGGCGAACCACGTAGCGATCGCGCTCTGGATCGGACAGGTAGAACAGTTCGATCCAGGTCGCCGCAGACTGGTGATCAACGTGGATGCAATCGCCGTAGTGGTCGAGAACGATGTAGTCACCGCTTCCGGTCTGTGGGCTTCTTCCAGAAGTCCTCGCGGTCGTTGGCCGCTGCCTTCGAGGCCCGGCAGGACTGACAGACCGGCCGGCCCTTCTCGCCGATTTCTCTTCGACAACACGGGTGCTCGGTGCCGCTTCCGTGGACGGGGTCTTGGCACCAGGGGCATCGGATGAGCGATGGGATCTGCCACCATTTGGGCGCTGTGCGTTTGGCCACATCACGCCGCCTCCATGACCTGACCGGCAGGGCAGATGTCGTAGTGGTCGCAGTACGTGGCCGAACACAAATTCGACGACGGGTTCATGAACAGCTGCGCGCCCTGATCGACACGCTGAATGTCAGCCGCCATCAGCGTCGCCTGAGCCTGCTGAAGAGCGATCGCCTCGGGCGACGGTGTGCGGAACCGGCGTTCGAACTTCATCTTGTACGTCATCACTTCCCAGCAGAAACGCACATCGCCAGGGTCGATGTCGTACGCCTTCGCCGCCTCAGCCCACAAATGGACGTAGAACGGTGACTGCGGAGACTTCAGATGCTTCTTCCGATCCCACGCCCGACCCGCCGTCTTGTGATCCAACAGCACCGTCTCCGGGCCGTTCGACAACACAAGATCCAAAGACCCGGTCAGCACCCAACCATCGATCCACGGAAGGATGATCTGGGTCTCAACACCGAGCACCTGCCACTCCGGTGACCAAGCGTCGAGCTCGGTAGCCACGTAATGACGGAACATGGCTTCGGCCTCATCGATCAGCTGCGAAGGTTTCGAGTACTTCGACCAGACGAAGTCGTCACCGGCCTGATCGATCTCGCTCATGACCGACGCGCGCAACGCTTCGATCGAGTCATCGATGACCCACGCTTGGTCGTGTTGGCGTCTCGTCCAGTAGATCTCGTGTGCCGCGTGGTAAGCG
>CAYGTG010000716.1:0-3221 GCA_964352485.1 uncultured Nannocystaceae bacterium
GTCCAGCGGGACGCAGCACGAGCCCACCCACGCCCGGGCCCTGTACATCCACGGCCTCGTGGCGCAACGCTTGAGCAACGCGGAGCTTGCTGAGGCGCGCTTCGACGCGGCGGCCCAGTCGGCCGCCGCAGCGGGCGACCCGGTGCAGGAGGCCAAGGCGTTGATCTCCCACGTCCGGGTGCAGGGCGTGTACCTGCACAATCGCGAGCGGGCGCTGGGGATCGCCGTCGGGGCACATTCGGCGATCGCCCGAGCCGGGAATCCTGCGGACCTTCGAGCCGAGTTGGCCCAGCAGCTGGGTGCCACCGCGATGTCGGCTCGAGAAGATGCGGAGGGCATCGAACAGCTTCGGATCGCGCTCGAGGCCGCGGAGAAAGCGTACCCACCCCGCGATGTTCGCTTCGCGGCCATTTTGGCCAACCTTGGTGTTGCGCTCGCGCAACAAGGCGAACCCGTCGAGGCCGAAGCGTACCTACGCCGGGCTCTGGACCTCCGCGAAGCGAGCCAGGGCAGGTTGCACCCCAACGTCGCGAGCGTCGCCCAAAACCTCGCGAACGTCCTCGCATCGCGTCCCAGCGGCCTTCCGGAAGCGATCGAACTCATTGGCCGCGCGATGAGCATTCGGCGCTCGGTGTTTGGACCCGAGCACCCCAAGGTCGCCGACCTGTGGGCCACCCAAGGCCGCCTGCGGGCCATGAGCGAAGAGACCGAGGCCGCACTGGGAGACTACCAGCGGGCGGCGGCCATCTACCGCACGGCCGGCAGCACCTCACGACTGGCCACCACCCTCTTCCTGATCGCCAAGCTCCACCATGACAGCGAAGCATTCGCGGCCGCGACCGAACCTGCCCGAGAGGCCCTTGGCCTGTTCTCAGGCACGTCGAAAGCAGACCTCCAGCGCGCTGGGAGGGCGGGCATCATTTTGTGTCTGGCCGAACTCGACCTCGGTCAGCTCGACGAGGCGCTCCAGCACTGCCAGGACGCGGCTGCGGCCACTCGAGAGGCCCTCGGAGAGCGCGGGGACCGCTACAGCCACGCGCTGACCGAGCTTGCGCGCGTGCACAAGACGCGGGGCGAGTACGAGCTGGCCCTCGACACCGCGCGGCGGAGCGTAGCGGCGGCCGAGGGCGAAGACATGCGAGGGGTCGCGACCAGACTCCTCGCAGACATCGAAGCCTCGCGCTGAGCGGCCGAAGCGCCCAGGGCCAAAGCCAGGGGCGCCCCAGTCACCCCCCAGGGCTCAGTTTTCTGAACCGGGCGGGGCCATTTCGGGAACGCCGGGGCTTCCGCATGCCCCGCCATAGAGCGACGCGATGAGGAGCTTTCGCATGGGGCTGGCGCGATGGAGCTTCTCGGAGCTGGTGCCTGCCAGATCGCCCTGCCATCGCGGGCCGTCAAAGATGCTCACCCCGTAGAACTCGTACTCGAGCTGGGTGTACAGCAGCACCTGCGAGGCGTACGTGCCTGGTTCAGGGAGCGAGGTGACGTCCCCCGCGAACACGTAGCGTCCCGGCGTTGCCGTGTACACCACGGCTCCGTCCAGGCCTTCGCGGAGCTTGTAGAGGCCGTCTTCGTACCAGGCCGTGCACTGCACGTTGCCCGCCGCGTCCAAGATCTGGTCCTCGACCGAGGACAACACGATCGAGCCTGCGGGGTCGAACACATCGCTGCCTTCGCCGTCGCCATCGATGTCCCAGATGATGATGTCCGGCGGGGACATTCCGCCTTCGTCGTTGAGCTGAACCGGACCGTTGCCGGGGTCGGTGGGCCGTAGGTTCCAGAAGTCGTCGGTACTGGCGGACCGCAGTTCCCGATCGAGCCCGTCCAACGCGCCCTACGCGTCTTCGGTGTCTGCGGTGCCCGTAAGCATGCACCCAATAATCAATGACTGTCCTAGCTTCGAGACCCGCACATTCCTAGGCTACCCAGATATCAAGTCGATGCCACGGGCTTCCGTGGCATCGCGAGCGGTTTTGGGTGATATGACCAGACATGTCGCGCGCCAATTGCGTAATCGGGATTACTCGACAATCGAACCGTCGCGACAGTTGATCAGGATCGTGACCGGCCCATCGTTCAGCAGCCGGACGTCCATGTGGGCGCCAAAGCGTCCTGTCTGCACGGGAACGCCCCGTTGGCGGAGGGCGCCGCAGAAGAACTCGTACAGGTTTTCGGCCCGCGGCGGATCTTCTGCGCGGTCAAAACCGGGCCGGCGGCCCTTTCGGACCGAGCCCGCGAGGGTGAACTGCGAGACCACGAGTGCCGAGCCTTGCATGTCCGCAAGGGACCGGTCCATGGGCCGGGTGCTGGGCCCTGTGCCGGGCCGGGCACCGGGAAAGATCCGAAGCCCGGCGATCTTGGTCGCCAACACCTCTGCGTCTCGCTCGGAATCTCCGCGCTCCACGCCAAGCAACACCAAGATGCCCACCCCAACCGAGCCCACGCGCTCGCCGTCGACGGTCACCGAGGCTTCGCGAACCCGCTGGACGACTGACTTCACGGACTCGCCGGACTCTGCGTGGGAGACACCGTTGCCGGGGCGGGTGTCTTTTCTTCGGTCCCGGAGACGTCCGGCTGGTCGGTGGGCGGCAGCGATGGGCTCAGGACTCGGGGTCGGGAGAGGAAGCCGGCGGTGTGTCGCACCGAGAACACCTCGGAGGAGGTGATCGTCGTTCGCACGAGAAGCTCGCCGACGAGCCCGATGCCGATCAACTGAACCGCCGTCAGCGTGAGCAGTGCACCAAGCTCGAGCAACGGCCGCTCCCCGATCGGAAAGCCCATGAGCCACAGCACCGTAAGGTACAGAAGCGTTCCGACCCCAAAGACGCCGCTGATCATCCCGAGCAGCCCGAAGAAGTGCACCGGCCGGGTCCGGTAGCGCGTCACCATCAAGACGGTGAGGAGGTCCAAGATCCCGTCGAAGAATCGCTTGACGCCGTACTTGCTGACGCCGTGTTCGCGGGCCCGGTGGTTGACCACCAACTCCTCCACCCTGAACCCGCGGTGTCCTGCAAGGACAGGCAGGAAGCGGTGGAACCCGCCGTAGACCGACAGCTCCTGGATGCACTCCCGACGGTAGGCCTTGTAGCCGCAGTTGAAGTCTCGCAGCTGGACGCCGCTGAACTTTCGCACCACGGCGTTGAACAACTTGGACGGAGCGGTCTTCCCCAGCGGATCGTGACGGCGCTGCTTCCAGCCCGAGACGAGGTCGGCGCCCGCTT
>CAYGTG010000716.1:3231-4815 GCA_964352485.1 uncultured Nannocystaceae bacterium
CTCGACGAACTGCGGAATCATCGCGGGGTCGTCCTGCAGGTCGGCGTCGAGCGTGAGCACGATGGCGCCGCGGGCGAGGTCGAAGCCGGCGTTGAGGGCGGGGGACTTTCCGAAGTTTCGGCGGAAGTGAACCACGCCGACCACGCCGGGGTTTTCCGACGCGATCTGGTCGAGAAGCTCGGTCGTTCCGTCGGTGCTTCCGTCGTTGATGTAGATGACCTCGTACGAACGCCCGGTCTGCGCGAGGCCCGCAGTTAGCTCCTTGTGCATCTGCGGGAGCGAGCCAACCTCGTTGTAGACGGGGATGACTGCGGTCAGCTCCGGATCCGCGCCAGCGGTGGGCGTCGTCGTCATAGCGGCGGAGGCTACCGCATCCACAGGCGGCGGGCAGCAGCCCCGGACGCGCGCCGGGTCACAAAGCCGGGCACACCCGCTTGGCGCGGGGTTTGCGTTTGTACCAAACTCGCCCGCGTGACCCTTCGCCGTCATCGGAGCATTCCGCGCGCTCTCGGGCTTGCAGCGATCTTGGTTTCCGCGTCGCTGTTCGCCGACGCGGAGGCCAAGCCGCTCCCGGGTCCGGTCGCCGCAGACGTCCAGCTCGGGCCCAACCGCTGGGATCGGGAGCTGGACCGTCGGGTTGCCGTATTGAAAAAGGTCCGCGGCAAGGACCCCGCCGCCATCGTTCCACTGCTGGGCCTGCTGCCCGATGTGCAGGGCGATGTGGATCCGCAGGCGCTGCGGCGCGTGCTCGCCTCGGTGGCCGATGCGCGCGGTCGACATCCCTTGGTCCGCTCCTACGCGCGCTTTCTCCAAGCCAGGGTGCTCGAGTCGCGCGGCGATCTCGTCGGCGCAGCCAAGGCGCTTCATGAAGAAGGCTACGTCGTGGGGTGGCAGATCGTCGGGCCCTTCGACAACAGCGGGCGCAAAGGGGAAACCGCGGCCTACTCGCCACAGACCGACGCGTTCGGCTCCACCCAGACCTTCACGGGAAAACTGGCCGGAGAACCGCTGGCGTGGCGAGTCATCGACTACGCGGACGCGCCCCGAGGCGGCTACGTCAGTTTCGATGATCGACTCCGACCCAACACGGACGTGACCGGCTACGCCACGGCGTGGGTCCACGTGGACAAGGACCAGGATGCGGCCGTGCACGTGGGAACCGGTGGGCCCTATGAAGTTTGGGTGGACGGGGATTCAATCGGGGGCGCCAGCGCCTACCGAGGCGCGCATCCACTCCAAGAGACCCATGCGGCGCGGCTGCAGGCTGGATGGAATCGGGTGCTGGTCAAGGTCAGCGCTCAGTCCGGGGCCTGGGGCTTCTTCCTTCGCGTGAGCGCACCGGATGGCGCGCCGATTCCTGGACTGAAGGCTTCGGCCGATGCACCGACCGACTGGGCCCGGCGCGCAGGAGCCCGTCCGTCCGGCAAGGCGCCCGCGTCGCTGCGCACAGCCCTCGAGGCCCGGTTTGGCGAGGGCGCGTCGGCCCGCAAAGCGAAGATCGAGGGCATGGCCTTGCTCGAGTTCTACCGGGCCGTCCATCCCTTCGATCGCGCCTGCCGGGTCAGCCTCGGTCGTGTCCGGAAC
>CAYGTG010000717.1:0-3282 GCA_964352485.1 uncultured Nannocystaceae bacterium
GACCAAGGCGGCGCTGCTGAACTTCTCGTCGAGCATCCGCAACCTCGCCGATTTCGCGATCGCCAACGACACCGCCTACCTCAGCCCGCAGGAGATCTTCGGACAGCTGGCCGGCTACCCCGGCGCCATCATGGGGAACTTCTTTGGCAACCACGACCAGTGGCGAGCACTGACCGAGGCCGGCGGAGACCACACCCGACTCCGCCTCGCGCAGACGTTCCTCTTCACGTCCCCGGGCAATGTCCCGATGCTCTACCAAGGCGACGACATCGGGACCTTCGGCGAGGCCGACCCCGACAACCGCGCGATGCATCGCTTCGATGGGCTTAGCGGCGCCGAGCAAGATTCGCTCGAGCATGCCCGCCGCGTCGGCCAGGCCCGCGAGGCGCACGTCGCCCTGCGCCGAGGCTCGCGAGAGACCGTGGTGCTCGAGGACTTCTTCTGGGTGTACCGAGTCAGCCACGACAACGACGAGGTCTACGTGGCGCTCAACCGCGATTCCGCCCGAACCTGGGACCCCCCGGCCGGCTTCACGGATGTGTTGGGCAACTGCACCGGTGGCACCGTGCCCTCCGGGCTGTCGTGCATCTTCGTAGCGGAGCGCTAAGGTGCGGCCACAGCCCAGTGAGGGACGACCAATGTGAGAGACGGTCTGGCGTTTGGGCTCGCGGCGTACGGTCTTTGGGGGTTCGCTCCGCTGTTCTGGCACGAACTCGGACATGTGCCCGCCGTCGAGACGCTCGGCCACCGGATCGTCTGGGGCCTGACGTTCTTTGCGTTGTTCGGCGCGCTGTCCGGCAAGCTCGGCGAGGTCTCCCGCATCCTTCGCGACCGCCCGGTCAGACGCCGACTTGCGGTGACAGCACTGTGCGTGGGGTTCAACTGGTTCGTCTTCGTGTACGCCGTCATGACCGACCGCGTGCTCGATGCGAGCCTAGGCTACTTCATCAACCCGTTGCTGAGCGTTGCGTTGGGCCGGTTCGTTCTTGGAGAGCGTCTGCAGCCGCTGCAGCTCGCGGCTGTAGGACTTGCGGCGATCGCCGTGCTCGTCATCGCCTTCGGTACGGAGGGGCTACCGTGGATCTCCGTCGCGGTCGCAGAGGCCTCCACGAGCCGCATCAAACTCCCGCCGGCTCGAACAGGGTCAGCCGCGCGCGGCGGCGGGATCGATCCCGAGCTTCTTCAGCCGGCTCTGCAACGTGGTGGGCTTCATGCCTACCAGCGCCGCCGCACCGTCATCGCCGTAGATCTTGCCCGAGGTTCGTTCGAGCGCGCGCTCGAAGTATGCGCGTTGCATGTCGTCGAACTCGAGAAACGTGGTTCCGGAAGCCTGGGCCGCCACGGGCCGCGAGGCTGTGCCCGGGTTGAGGATAATGTGCTGGGCCCCAATCTCCCCGGAGGGTTGCAGGATGACAGCGCGCTCGAGCACGTTGACCAGCTCGCGCACGTTACCCGGCCACGGATGCCGCGCCAACGCTTCGAGCACATCCGCGCCAAAGCTCCACGGCCCTCGGCCGGTCCGGCGTGCGAGTGATTCCAGGACGCCCCCAGCGATGCCGGCGATGTCCTGGATCCGCTCGCGCAGCGGAGGCAGGTCGAGCGGAAACCCGGCCAGTCGATAGTAGAGGTCGTCTCGAAATCGTCCCTCGCGGACTGCTTCCCGGAGGTCGACGTGACTTGCCGCCAACACTCGAACGTCGACCCGGACCGACCGGTCCGCGCCGACGGGTTCGAAGGTGCCTTCTTGCAGCACGCGAAGCAGCTTGGCCTGGATTGCCAACGACATGTCCCCGATCTCATCGAGCAGCAACGTGCCGCCGTTCGCGGTGAGGAACCGTCCGCGTCGCTCGGAAGCGGCGCCGGAGTACGCACCTTTGACGTGCCCGAACAGCTCGGACTCCACCAGATTCTCCGGCAGCGCCGCACAATTGAGCGTGATGAACGGTTGGTCTGCTCGGGGGCTCCAGGCATGAATGGCCTGGGCGAGCACTTCCTTGCCCGTGCCCGTCTCTCCGGAGATCAGCACCGGCAAGTCCGCACTCGAGACCTGCTTGGCCAGGCGAACGACGTGCTGCATCGGCTCCGACAAGCTCGCCTCGAGCGCCCCGATCGCCCAGCGTCCTCCGCCCGTCCGCTGCTGGAGGAGCCGCTTCTCGTCGTTGAGCTGTCGTCGGTACCGGGTCAGCAGCTCGGCTTGTTCGGCGAACAGCATCGCGATCGACACGATCTGTCCATAGACGCCAGCGAGCTGTACGACCTCCTGGGAGTACGTCTGACACGTCGTTCGGTCGAGCGTGATGATGCCGAGGCTGCGGTCGGACGCGAACAGTGGGACGACCATGCAAGAGTGGCCAGCCGGGAGGTCGAGCACCCCATCGTAGGGGTCGCCTTCGTCGCTGTTGTGCTGCTCTTCCGTCTGCGCGACCGGACGCCGTCGCTCCAGTGCATGGGCGATGCTCGGGAAACGGTCGAGTCGCAAGGTGTGGCCGGTGACCCGCTCGTCGGCGAGAGGACCCGAGGCCAGCCGAAGTCGGAGCTCGTTGCGATCGAGCTCGTAGACCGCCGCGAGGTCGTACGGAACGACGTCTCGCAGGGACGCGAGAGCACCGCGCAGGACGTCGGCCAACGCCTGCGGGCGGCTGGCCATTTCAGCCAGCCGCCGCAGGTCGGACGCGTGATCGATGGGCTCGGCCGCGTTCATGGTCGATTCAGTCTGCGAGGGCGTTCGCGAGTTCGTCGGCACCGCCGATATATTTGCCATCGATGAAGACCTGGGGCGTGGCCGCAGACGTGGAGACTGCGCGCAGCATTCGAGGGCTGGCGGCCACCTCGGCGAAGGGCAGCCCCTTCTCCCGCAATATCGACTTCGCGCGCGCACAGTGCCCGCACCCCGGTTTGGTCAGCAGCAAGACGTCCGACTCGGCCACGTGGTCCGGGTTGAGATAGCGAAGCATGGTGTCCGCATCCGACACCTCGAACGGGTCGCCGGGTTTGTCGGGCTCGATGAACATCTTCTCGATCACGCCGTCGCGCACGAGCATCGAGTAGCGCCACGAGCGAGGGCCAAAGCCGAGGTCCTGCTTGTCGACCAACATGCCAAGCCCCTTCGCGAACTCGCCATTGCCATCGGGAACGAAGGTCACGCCGGGCGCGTCTTGCTCTTGCTTCCAGGCATCCATCACGAAGCCATCGTTCACGGACATGCACAGGATGTCGTCCACGCCCTGAGCCGCGAGGGCTTCGTGGAGCTCGCCGTACCGAGGTACGTGCGCGGTGGAACAG
>CAYGTG010000717.1:3292-4807 GCA_964352485.1 uncultured Nannocystaceae bacterium
GTGGAACAGGTCGGGGTGAACGCCCCGGGCAGCGCGAACACGACGACGGTCTTGCCGGCGAATAGCTCGGCGGTAGAACGGTCGACCCATCCCGCGTCTTCGATGAAGCGGAAGTTGACCTCGGGAACGCGTTGTCCTTCTTTGTTTTCAAGCATGATTCGGTTCTCCCGACTCTGTTGAGCAAGGACCGCCCCAGGAATCGGCGCAGTATTTTCAATAAGTTACGACTATGCCCAACGATATACCGTCTGCGACAGCAACGCAATATCGTCACTGAACGAAATACCGGTCCCGTCGGTGGCCAAGGGTCGACTAGGGTGACCCACCGATGGCAGGGCGTTTCTTCATCGTGCTCGACGAGGGCCCGTGCGTGCTCTCCGATCAGTTGGTCGCTGCTGCAGGCACGCGAGGGTTGGGCTGCGCCCTCGTCGTGTCGGCAATTGTCGACCCCTTGGAGCTACCGCAGCTGGGGCCCGGGGACTTGCTGTACCGGATCGGTGTCTCGGATCGCGCCGCGGTGGCCGAACAGCTCCTGTGCGGCCCAGGCGTCGCCACGTTCTACCAAGACGACCTGGGGCCACATCGCCTCATCGATACGCAGTGCCTGTTCTTGTCGCGACATGACATCCCGGTACCCGCGGCCGTCTACTCGCTACCGCGGAACGAGGCCGAGCTGCGGGCAGCCGTGGACAGCGTGGGCGGGCTGCCGGTCATCCTCAAGCAGCCGGGCCACTCGCTTGGCGTCGGCGTGATGAGGCTGGACAGCTGGACTGCCTTGCACTCCGTCGTCGACATGCTGCGCGCCTCGGTCGGAGATCAGGTGGTGTTGATGGCGGCGATCGAGCCGGCCGTGCACTGGCGTATCATCGTCGTCGCAGGCGCCTGCGTCGCCGCCTACCGCAACCCCGCTCGACCCGACGATTTTCGTACCTACGTGGTCGAAGAGCGGGAGTATTTCGAACAGCCCGCGCCCCCGGATGCTGTTGATGCAGCGCTTCGCGGGACGGAAGCACTTGGGCTGACCTGCGGCGGCGTGGACGTGCTGGTCCACGACAGCGGCGCTGTCTACGTGCTCGAGGTGAACTTCCCGTTCTACTTCGCGCACCCCATGCAGGCCGCCAAGGTCGACGTGGCGGCCGCCATGGTGGACGCGCTGCTCAGTGCGCCTTGTGACTCGACTCCTCGCGACGAGTCTTCTTCGACCGCTGCCGGTGTGCCTTCTGACTCGACTCGCGGCGACGAGACTTCTTCAAGCGCTGCCGACGAGCCATCAACTGAATCTCTCTCTTGACTACATATCAAAAATAAAATTCCTTCCCTGGGCTCGATGGTTTCGCGGCGCACTCCTTCGCCTCTTTCAACGCGAGCTCGAGCTGTGCGACTTCGGCCTCGAGCCGAGCAACTTCCTGCTCAGCGGTCTCTTCAGCGGGTGCTTTGGGCGCCGCCTCCACGTCCGGCTCCGAGGGTGCAGCCTCAGGGGCGTGGGCGAGGGCAGGTGCGCTCACCAAAACAATG
>CAYGTG010000718.1:0-4802 GCA_964352485.1 uncultured Nannocystaceae bacterium
TCCAAGCGTGGGAGGCCGCCACCGTTCGCACCCAGGGTCGCAACGTCCGCGTACGGTCGGGCAAAGTTCTCTTCGAGGTCGATACGGTGCCTCCCGGTGAGCCTCCCGTCGAGGTGGGGGTCAGTCACGGAACCATCGAGGTCGTCGGCACCCGCTTCGCGGTCGAGCAGCACGGCGCGGGGGGGCACGTGGATCTTCTCGAGGGAAAGATCCGCTTCCACCACCCCGATGGTCGGGTGGAAGACGTCTTGCCCGGCCAGCGCTTGTCTTGGGGCGAGGCTGCGCTGGACGTCGCTCAAGTTCGCTCCGTGCTCGAGCCTCGGTCGGTCGACGCCGCCGTGGGGGAGCTGGAGGTCGAGCCCGACCGTCGTCGTCACCGAGGTCGAGGGACGGATGCCCAGGCCGCCGCGATCATCGAACGCGTGACCGAACTCCGCGCCAACAAGCGGTTTGGCGCTGCGATCACCGAGCTGCGTCGCGCGCTGCGTCGCAGCTGGGACGGACGAACCGCGCAGGTCCTCAGCTACGAGCTCGGCGAACTGCTCCGGGCGGCCGAGGACCCGCTTGGTGCATGCGAGCACTTTGACGCTCACCAGCGCAAGTACCCCCAAGGTCGCTACGCGTCTGCCGTCGACCGGCTGCTCGAACGCCTCGACTGCGAGTAGAGCAAGCAAGGGCTGCCGAACGGACATGGTCCACGGCGGCGCGGGCCGCCCGTCGCCCTTCACTTCTCCGGTGCTAGCGGTTCACGCAGTTCCCAGCACACCGAGTTTTCCAGCGACTTCGGAAGCAGCGCCACCTTGCGCTTTCCGCCCTCGGTGTCGCCGATGACGATGTGGGTTGGACACTGGACCTCGTCGGCGGTGTGCGCCGTTGCGCTGAGCATCGTGGCGTCGCACGGGACCCCCAGGTATTCCTCGCACTCCGCTTGTGCCAGCCCGCCAAGGCGGTCGGCGCAGGCAGAGGCGCCGGAGGTGGGTTTGGCCGCGTGCAAGACGATGACCTGGCCCCCCATCACCGGAATGCCGTCGCGTCCGCTGTCGGCCACGTTTCGATTCGCGGTCCGTAGTATCGCCTGTTCACACTTGAGGCTCTGCTCGTCCAGCGACTTGAGCAGCACGTTCTCGCCCCGGATCTCGACGCTGACCTTTCCATTCGATAGTGCCCCCTTGGGGATCTGGGCGGTGTCGATGGACCAGCGGTTGCCGAAAATGGACGGGCAGAACGGACCCGTACCTTCGAGGGGCTCGAGGCGTCCTCGAAGCAGGCCCTCCTCGCTGAGCATCATCGACCCGCTGCACACGGTTTCGCCAAACATGCCCTTGCGAACGATCAGCTGCGTCGCCTTGGATTCGAACATCACGGCCTGTTCGAGCTCGAGTACTTGCTCGCTGCCTGTCGGAATGATCTGCGTGTCCTGCAGACGCACCCCTTCGGCGATCGCGTAGGGATCCTTGCGCCCATAGGAGCCTGCCATCGACTCCGGAACTGAATCGACCAGCGACCAGGCTTCCCAGTCCCCTTGCAGGCTCGACTCGCACTTGCTGTCGCTGTCCATCTTGAACATCGTCAGAAGCAGGCGAGTGCCATGGCGGTCGAGCGTACCTTTGCACTTCTTTGGGTCCCCGCTGCCGGAGTCTTTCGCCCAGCGAAGCTCAGCCTTGTCGATCTGATACGAGCCGTTGGGAAGCTCTTTTCCCGCGACGATCTTTACCGTGAGCTCGGAGTATCGCAGTGTGTCGACGTCGACCTCCAAGCCCAGCGTGGGTAGGAATGCATCGGCCTCGGTGCGTCCATAGGCACCGCGTAGGGCATCTGGAATCGGGGCGGAGCCGCCCGCGTTGTCGTCGCAGGCGGGCGCACCGAGCAGCAGCGCGATCGAGAAGATCTTGGCGTGGCGGATCATTTGTAGTCGGTCAGATGTCGGCGACGGCCCCGAGGGTTCTCGCGCTCGCGCTTCTCGGCGCAGACGATGCACAGCGTAGACCATGGCATGAGTTCCAAGCGTCGGCGCTTGATCTCGTTGCTGCAGTCCTCGCAGTGGCCGTAGTCGTCAGGGTACTCCCCGATGAGCCCGAGCGCCTCGAGGATGGCCTCGAGTTGCTGAGTCCGGGTCACGTTGCGCTTGGACGCGATGATCTGGTTCATCTCGGCCAGCGGTGCTGCGTCCTCGTCGACCCTGCGCGCCGTATCGGCGCCGGAGTTCTCCGGCACCACCTCCACGTCGCCCTCGGCTCTGAGCTCGGCTTGACGGCGCAAGAGCAGGGCTTTGAAGAACTCCACATCTTTCGGGGTCACTGCCCCTAGAGCATCGCCCAACCTGGGGAGTGATGGAAGCGTGCCGATTCGGAAGTCCTCGCTTTGTGCTCAGCTGCGGCGACGACGGGAGGCGAACAAGCCCAGCCCGAACAGGATGCCCAACGCGCTCCAGGCTCCGCCCCTGCTTCCTGGCGCGACGGCGCACGCGGCTTCGCCTTCGAACAATCCGGAGAGGTCGACCGTCTGCTCGACGCGGATCCCCTCGGCTTCGAGCGCGTCGATGCACACCTCGAGGTTGTCGCCATGGTCGACGTACTGGCCGTCGCAGAACAAGGTGCCGCCGGTCGAACACTGGGTGGCGCACTCGTTGGCAAAGCTCTCCTGGCACGCGGCGTAGCCCTGTGACTGACACGAGATCTGGCAGTCGAGGTTGACCTCGGCGGTACACGAGCCACCGCAGCAACCTTCGCACTGGGCGACGCAGTCGGCGTCGGGGGCCTGCACCTCGCAGCTGCCATCGCATTCGGCCGAACAGGTCGACTCGCAAGACGCTCGGCACTCGGTCTCATCGTCGGCGCCTGAGCACGAGGCATCGCAGCTTCCTTCGCAGTCGAGCTGGCACGAAGCCGAGCAATCGAACGCGCCCGGATTGGCCGAGCACTCCGCTTCGCAGGACGGGCGGCAGTCGCTGGTGCACTCGATGTCTGCATCGAAGTCGCAGCTGCCCGAGCAGGCCGCTTGAAGATCGGCCGCGCACGCGCTCAAGGCAGCGTCCAGGTCGCAGCTGCCCTCACACGTGGCCTCCAGCCGAACCTCACACTCCGCGCCGCGCTCGATGTGCGCCCCGCCACACTCATCAATTCCTGCTTTTGCGTCGGTGCTGGCGAGAAGTGTGGCTCCAAGGGCAAGGCCCATCATGCTTAGTCGAATCAAGTTCATGTCGTGGTCTCCGGGGCGCGTGGGAGAGGCTCCCCATGGGTTGTGGCCGCTACGGCTCTGATTTCGTGAGCGTGACGTCGAATCGGTCGTCGCCTCGATCTGCATCCGAGTCGTACACAAACCGTGCCGAGCTCCGCGCCGACGTGTTTTCGGCGCTTCGGCGTCCTGACATGTTGCATGCCGCAGCACGAACGCGGCGGACTGCGACACCCCTGCCCGAGATCCTCCGCCGCTGGCCAGGGCCTTGCCCTGCGGCTTACGATGCGGCGGTGGGACGGGGTCGAATCGGTTGCATTGCGGCAGTTGCGGTCGCGGGCTGGCTCGCGTTGCCAGCCGTCGCCGAGGCTGCCGAAGACCGCCGCGGTCGTCCATGGGCGCAGGGAACCGTCGTGCCCACGTTTGGCTTTGGGTTCGGCTACAGTCAGGATCTGGTGTCGTTGAGCTTTGGGCTCGGTGGCAGCTACTTCGTGGCCGACGGTTTCTCGCTCGGGCTTCACGTCGACGACGAGATCCTCCTGTACTCCAAGTCGCTCAAGGGCGACCTCCCGGACCTCGAGAATCAGATCCCGACCAACATCTTCAGCCTGACTCCGGTCGCGCAATGGGTCTTCGTGCGACGTCCCCGGTTCTCGCCGTACGTGTTCGCCGGGGTTGGCCCGGTGTTCCTCAACAACGACAACGGCGTGTATGGGCACTGGACCGCGGGGCCTGGGGCGTATATCGGCGTCGGCGGCCCGGTGTCGATCGACCTGGGGGTGGCGTTTTCGGGCCTTTTCCCGACCGGACAGTGCAACGAGTCGTTCGAGTACCAGCCGTCGGTGATGGGGGCGGATCCGATCCCAGTGCTCGACTACTGCTCGTTCCGCTGGGGGCCCCGCCTGGGAATCGTCCTGGCCCTGGGAGGGTCGAAACGGGAGCGAGGACCGCGGGAAAAACCTGCCGACCCGTTCCTGCCGCCGCCCGAGGAACCCCCCGGGGATCAGGCCGCAGAGCTCGATTGACGCTTCCTGCGCTTTGCTCGGGATCAGGTTTCCAGGGCAATGCGACAAGCGGCCAGCGGCTTCGTCTGTAGAACTGAAGCCGCGACCCACGAGAAATTGGCGCGAAACCGTCGCGAGACGAATAGAGTGAAGGCTGAGCCGTCTGACCTAGAGCCGCTCGCTGGCCGACGCGTTCTGCATGCGCGAGACCGAGCATGCGCGCCGAGCCGGGTTCACCTTCGACTGGTTTCTTGCCATTCATTGGCGCTCGCGGCCCAGCAATGCGACAATTCCCTACACTCCCTACACTCCCTACACTCCCTACACTGCCTACACTGCCTACACAGGTTGAATCGATGAAACGTTCCTTCGCCCTCCTCATTCTCTCCGCCCTGGGTCTCGCGAGCTGCAATTCCGCGTCGGCTGACCAGGCGGCGATGGGGATGCGCGATTTCGAACAGACCGTCCAAAAGGAGCCCATCGCCGCGTCCTCGCTCCGCGCTGAGCCCAAGGTGAGCGTCGAGGCCGCGCCGGTCGCGGGCGAGCCCGACGACTTCGAGCCCGACACTGCAGCGCCTGCCGCAAAACCGGTCTCGGTCAAGCCGAAGGTCGAGCCTGCCGCCA
>CAYGTG010000719.1:0-4797 GCA_964352485.1 uncultured Nannocystaceae bacterium
ACCTGGGGTCGATAGGTTTTGCGCTGCCGGCAGCGATGGGCGCGTGGGCGGCGACCCAAGAAGACGACCCGCGCTTCCAGGGACGCAAGGTCATCTCCGTCTCTGGTGATGGCGGATTGGGTCAGTACCTCGCCGATCTCACCACGTGGGCGAAGTACGGCATGAACATCACCCACGTCCTGCTCAACAACGGCGAGCTGGGCAAGATCAGCAAGGAACAGCGCGTGGGAGGCTGGGACGTCTGGGAGACGTCGCTGCACAACCCGAACTTCTCCGACTTCGCCAACAGCTGCGGCGCGCTGGGCATCCGCGTGACCACGACCGAAGAGCTCGAAGCCGGGCTGAAAAAGGCGCTCGCGCACGATGGCCCCGCGCTGCTCGAAGTGATGGCCGACGCGATGCTGTTCTAGGACAAGCAACCGATGAGGAACGACGGCATGGGCTCCTGGGCCGCTATGGCCCTTTCGTCGAATTGGGGACGGCTGCTAGGCCTGCGGCTCAGTCTCCGTCCGAACCGCGACGCGGAGCGAGGTCCCCTCCAGTGGTTCCTCGCGCCAAGCCTCTGCGTCGTCGCAGAGACTCTCGAAGGCGAGCCTATCGCCAAAGACCAGCTTTCCTGATTCGTCCCGAAGCACCAGCGTCTGTCCGTGCTGGGTGCTCATCCATGCCAACGCTCGGCGCAGCGCCGTATCGCGGGCGGCGGATGGAGGCGGGCCTGAGACCGGACTCTCGAGGGGCTGACTATGGTCGAGCGACCAGTCGATGTTCTCGGCGATTTGTTCGACCTCGGTCGGGCCGTCGACCGTGCCGCATCGCGCCCGGCGGTTTCCGGTCCGTACGGCGTGCATGGTCCGACGAATGTACTCCAGAGGCAGCTCGAGTCGAAGCCGAAGCCGTCGATAGACGACAATGCCGACAGCGAGTGCACAGGTCCCAAGGACGACCGCCGCCCAGGCCCCGGTTTGGCCCAGCCGCTGGGCCCGGTCGTCGGCGACGCGCATGGACTTTCGGTTGACCTCGCCCAGCTTCCGGAGGCTTTCGACCAGACGAGCTCGCGCTGCGCGGTCGCCCGAAAACGCGGCAGGAGCGTCCTCACCGATGTGCTGCACGAACGGCTCCTCCTCGGCTTCGGTCACGTTGTCCTGCACCCGGCGCTGCGCGGCCGAGAACGCCGGGGGCACAGGACCCTGGCCGTTGTGGAGGGCGAGGATCGCAATCATCTCCTCGACGGCTTCCGCGCTGTAGACGTTCTCCTCGAGGATGCGTTCGATTGCCGGCCCCATCCGCGTGAGCACGGAAATCGATAGCATGCACAGTAGGACCTGGACGATGAGCAGGACCGAAATCCCCAGCCGCGATTCTCGCCGAACGTCCATCAGTTGAGCTCCGAGAGTCGGCGAGCGTCTTGCTCGGAGGAGACGACGACGAGGATGTCTCCACGCTCGAGGGGAGTCGTTGGGTTCGGTAGGCCCGTCTTGTCCGGGTCTGTGTTCGCCTGTCGGACCGCGGCCACGACCGCCTGGTATCGCTCGGGGAGGCGGAGCTCCACCAGCGTACGCCCCCAGAACGGTTCCGGCGCCTGGAGTTCGGTGAGGACGAGTCCGCCGCCCAGGGGCAACACCCGCAGCGCCCCGCTCCACACCAACCGCATCGCGAGACGTTGTCCATAGTCGCGTTCGGGACGGACGATCTCGTGGGCTCCGACCATCCGCAGAACTCGGGCATGCAGATCGTCGGTCGCCCGCGCCACGATTTGGGGTGCATCCATCTGACGCAGCATCGCGGTGATCATGATGCTGCCCTCCCGGTTGCCTTCACCGAGTGCGCAAACGCAGACCTCTCGCTGCTCGGGTGCGAGCGACTGCAGGGCGTGCTCGTCGGACGCGTCCAACGCAATGGCGTCCGCGACGTGCGGCAAGACCGAACGGACACGGGCTTCGTCGCTGTCGATCGCGAGCACCTCGCTACCCTGTGCCGCGAGTCCGCGAGCGAGTGCGCTTCCAAATTGACCGAGACCGATGACGAGGGATTGCTTGGGCATGAGAAGGGTCCTGTGGAGCGAGGTGGTCAGCCGGTGGCGACGGCTTCTTCGGGGAGCGTCGGCTCGAAGCGAACACCGATGCTTCGAGATAGAAACAGGAACAACGTGAGCGAGCCGACGCGTCCGGAAAACATGCAGAGGATGATGATGACCTTTCCGACGTCATCGAGCGCACCGGTGCCACCGGTGGAAAGCCCAACCGTCGCGAGCGCACTGACGACTTCGAACACCGTCACATCGAGCGCAATGTCTTGCGTCAGTAGGAGTGACAGGAGCGCCAACACGACGCCGAGTGCCGCAACCGCGACCGTCGCCGTCGCTCGACGAATCGAGCTGCGGCTGATGCGGCGGCCAAAAAGGCTGACCTGCTCGGTTCGGCGCACGACCGCGACCACCAGAAGTGCGAGGACCGCGAACGTGGTGGTCTTGATGCCACCTGCAGTCGAACCCGGACTTCCGCCGATGAACATGCAGAGAAGCATGATGGTCCAGGTCGCCGGGCGGACCTGGCTGAGATCGATCGAGTTGAACCCCGCGGTTCGCAGCGTGATCGACTGAAACGCAGCGTTGAACAGCCGGTCGATGGGATCTAAGTTGCCCAGCGTCGAGTTCCATTCGAGCAGAGCGATGAAGCCGGCGGGGATGAGAAGCAGCAGCACGCTCGTCCACAAGATGAGACGAACTTGCAGCGACCGCTTCCGGGGGCTACGCCATGGAGCGATCGCGACCACAGCGACGGGTCCGAGACCTCCAACGATGATCGTGACCCCGACGACGGTGAGCACGTAGGGGCTGTCGGCGTAGGGGACGAGGCTGTCGGATTGAAGGGCGAATCCCGCGTTGCAGAACGCGGAGACGGAGGTGAACACCGCACGCCATGCGGCGCTTGCGAGTGCTTCCCCTCGAGCGAGAAAGCCCGCCAGCAGAAGTGAGGCGCTGATTCCCTCGGTGATGAACGTCGTGGCCAGGATCAACCGGATGGTCGGTACGATTCTGGCTCGCCCTTCCACCCCGATGATGTCGGCCGCGGCCCGCTCGTAGGAGACCGGGAGGCGCCGGCCGAGCAACGCCATTGCCGCGGCGGACAGGGCCATGATGCCAAGCCCTCCGAGCTGGATGAGGACCAACAGTGCAGCCTGACCGACCCCTCCCAGGGCATTGGGCGTGTCGACGACGATCAGGCCGGTCACACAAACAGCGCTTGTGGCGGTGAAAGCAGCATCGAGCCAGGACAAACCCGCCGTCGAGGCGGACGGGAGGCGCAGGACCAACGTACCCGCGATGCACAGGGCGAGGAAGGAGACCACCAGCACGCGCGAGGGGCGTGCGAACAGCAGGTCGGCAAGCGAGCCGGACTTGACCGGCGTTGGCAGTGCCATTCGAGGGCGGACCGCGAGGCCGGCGAGGACGGGCGAGAGCACCGCGACCGAGGAGAAGGAGACATCCGCTCCCAGGAGCGAGGCGATGGCGTCGAGCGCAGGGAGTGCGCTGAGCACCAGTGCGGTCCGCAGCAGGCTGAGATCCAGCTTCGTACAGGGCCCGATGCCGCGCAGCATCAGGACCGGTCCCACGCCGTAGAGCACCGCGAGGGCCAGCAGTGACTGCGGACCGGCCGGTGCTTCTCCCAGCGCAGCCTGGACCGCGAACGCGAGACTCAACCCCAGCGGAATCAGCAAGACAACCCTTCGCGCTTCGTCGGGTTGAGTGGACTCGTGCTTCCTGATCCGGGAAGGGGTCCACAGCGTCGCGACGATCGTGACGCTCGCCAGCGAAACGAACAACGCGCGCATGGGGGTGTGCCCGGACGCGAACAGCTCGGTCACCGCCCACCCGATCAGGACCACGGTTCCGACAAGCGCAGGGGCCGTGCGATCGTGGCGCACGAGCGCAGCGGAGCCTGCGAAGAGGGTCGACAACGCCGCGAGGAACGGCTCCATCGGCACATCCCAGGCGGCGTAGGTTGCTTCCGGCGGATGCGTCCAGACGGCGGCCGCCATCACGCCGAGCATGACGCGCGTCGAGAGCGTTCGCATGCAAGGCTTCACCGGCCGAACGATGCATCACGCTGAGGCATCACAGCAACTCCGTCATTGGGCAGGGGTGATGCGGTGATCGTCGTCGTCGTCGTCCTCGGCCACGAGCTGGCGCAGGTGCCAGGCCCGTACGGCGTTCTCGCGCTGCGCTGCGTTCCAGGCGTTGCGGGCGCGGCCGATGAGCACCACGGGGGTGATGATCAGCGCCAAGCTGGCGACGGTCAGCACCACCGGGGTGAACGTGGGGTCGAGGCCGGTGATGCCCGGCAAGATCTCGATCGAATCCTTGGTGAAGACGGTTTGCGAAGGGATCCAGCCGACAAGCTCGAGCACGACCGGGCCAAGGATTCCCAGCGCGCTCATGGCTGCAGCGAGCACCCGCTCACGACGGTAGGGGGAGAGGCTGAAGGCGACCGCTTGGCCCATGAGAATGGTCGGCAGCAGAAGGTAGGGTCCGAACAGCCGCGTCATGCTCGACAGCGCGAGGGTGCCGGCGACCATGACCAGCAACGAATGCGAACGAAGGTAGCGATCGCGCCGCGCCGCCCACCAGCTGATACTCGCGGCTGCGATCATCAGCACGGTGGAGATCGTGAGCGACAGGGTGTCTCGAAGCCCCATGAGCAGCAGCAGCGGGACGTAGAAGATCCACGAGATGTAGCCGATGGCGCCGTCGCGAGCGGCCAGGCGCATGTTCTCCTGGTGTAGGGCGTCGATCTCGGC
>CAYGTG010000720.1:0-4794 GCA_964352485.1 uncultured Nannocystaceae bacterium
AGTTCTCGTCGACCTCATTCGACAAGGCGTAGACCTCAACACCGCGAGCCGGCAGCAGCTCTACGCGCTGCCGAACCTCAACTACGACGAGGTCGACAGCATCATCGCCTATCGCGAGGAGGCCGGGCGCATCAGCAACCCTGCCGCGTTGGTGCTTGCCGGCGCGCTCAGCCGACGAAAGCTCGAGTCGATTGCCGCGTTTCTCATCGTCCCCAACAAAGAAGGCGGCCAGGCAGGCGTTCGCGGGCAGGTTCGTTATCAGACGATCTTCACATCCGGAGACGAGCGCGTCCCTCCCATGGCGCTCCAAGCCCGGGTCTCGACGTTGCGCTACCTCACCGTTGGCGCCGCCGGGCTCGTCGACCGCAACCAGCTCCAGCAGGTGACGTGGGATCCCAACCGGGAGGCTTTGGCCTCCGAGGGCTTCAAGACCCGGGCTCGCGTCCCCAAGTACTACGCCAAGTGGGACACGCCGAAATGGGGCGTCATCGCGGGCACGTACAACATCGGGTTCGGTCAACGGCTTGTCTTCGACACCACCGGCAACTTCACGCCCAACGGCTTCACGCTCGACGACACCATCTACCGAGACACCGATCTCACGACGGAATGCAGGGAGTCGGCCGGAGAGCTTGCCGACTCACCATGCCCCACGAACGCGCGGCGGAACTACGTGAGTCCAGACTATTTCGAGCGACCCCGCCAGCGCGGGGTGGCCGTCGGCGCCAAAAAAATTGAGCTCCCCGAGGGCTGGATGCAGGCGTACGGGTTCTTTTCGCACCAGACGATGCCGATCTATCAGTATGGCATCTACAACCGGGACATCTGTGACGACCCACGCCGCGACACGGACCTGTTCCCTGAGTGCAGCTCGCCCGATGTGTTCATCAGCGACGCGAGCAACCCGCTGGCGCCCGCGCCCACCGTTCGCTTCGCCCGGCTTCCCAACATGTACAACGAGATTCATGGCGGGGGAAACGTCAGCTACTTTCTCAACCGCCGCACGCATGCGGGCGTGACGGCCTACGGCAGCAGCGTGGACTGGCTGGTCGAAGGCGCCAACCTCGACTTTCAAGAGTGGCAGCGAACCCCCTACGGAGGCCCCTTTGGTGCCGCTGGTGCGGACATGAGCTGGGGGTACAAATGGGCCGACGTGTTCGCCGAGGTCGCTTATTCGTTCGACTCCGTCGACAACGATGGCGGCGGTGGTCCAGCGGCGCTGCTGCGCAGCACAGCCACTTGGAACACCCACGAAATCGAGGCCAGCGGCCGCTACTACAGCAGCCAGTACCAAAACCCCTACGCGCGACCGATCGCCAACGCAGACCAGAGCAACGGGTTGCGAGCCACCGACGAGGCCGGCGGTCGCTTGCGCTACAGCGGCACGATTGCAGAGAAACTCGATCTGCGAACCTTCGTCGACGTTTGGCACGAGCTCAGCACACAGCGGACCAAGTTCCGCACATTTGCCCGCGGAGACCTCCAGGTTCTCGAGTGGCTTCGTCCAGGTTTGTGGGCGGAGTACCAGAGTCAGGATGTCTCCGGTCGCGGCCGCGACCGTTGCTTTCGAGTGTTCGGCAGTGGCGAAGAGGCGGCAAGCGATGCTGGAGTCGATTCCGTCTCGTTCACTGACTTCGTGCTTGGGGTCGACAATGGAGGCTGTGACGGAACCCGAATTCGAATCACGCCCAGGGTGCGTTTCGACCCGCATCGGCGCGTCAGCATTCAAGCTCAGTTTCAGTACGATTGGGTAGACGACCCTCGCTTCGAGGCTCGCTTCGCCAACGATGTGCGCCTTGTTGGGATTGTCGGGGCAAACCCGATCGACCCGCTACGGCTGCGCTTTCGAATCGCATACGACAACGATGCAGTGCGCGAGAGCGACTACCTAGAAGAGACGCTTTGGGCCTACCTTCAAGTTGCGTACCGCTTCGAGTCCTGGATGCAGCCTAGCTTGCGATACGACATTCGCGCGTGGCTTGACGACCGCGAAAGCACAGCATTCCGGTCGCCGAACCCTGAGCACTGGGTGATGCTGCAGGTGCTGAGTCAGTTCTAGCAGCCCGCGGTAGACCGGACGCGGCGGATCGTTTTTCCCCTCGGTCGGAGCCGAAACGCTGGGGTACCGGGCTACGGCCAGTTTAGGCGACGCCCTCAGGAGCGCCAAGAACGTATGAGACGTCGCGCCGGGTTTCACCACGGCTGCTGGCTTCGACGACTCGCGCAGCGACTTCGAACGGTTCTAGCGAGTCGTCTCCAGCTCGATCTGACCGCCTATCACCACCCGAACCCGAGCCGCCTGTGGCGGGGCGACGTACGCCTCACCCACCGTCTCTTCGAGAAGCTCGCCGTCCTCGTCGTAGGCGTACCAGCGGCGCAGGGGCTCGCCCTCATCGAAGCCCTCTGCCGGAGCGGTGTAGACATCGCCGCCCTCCTCGTCCAGCGAGGCGGTGAACACGGGCAACGGCACCTCCGACGGTGACCCGGCAGCGCCGAAGAACTCCGTCGACGGGTCGTCGAAGCGGAAGTCGCAGTGCACGTGGGTGTTGTACTCGACGAGCATGCCGCCGCGGTTGGTGCAGGCAGCCTCCAGGGTGCTCAGGCTAACCGCAGATGGGGCGAGGTCGAAGCCGTCGCCGTACATGTGGCGCGAGTGGGTGGCTCCGCCGACGCCCGCGTTGTACTCCGGCGGCCGGTACCCCGAGTTCACCGTGATCGCACCGACGTCGTCGCGGAGCAGCTGGACGGATTCGACCGCGTGCGGCTGCACGACGCCGTAGCGCCCCTTGTAGGCCTCGGCGAATTCGCTGAGCCGGAAGTTGGGGGAGAGCATCGTCGCGGGGTCGATCGCCTCGAGGTCGATGTACGCGATCGGCTGGCGGTAGTTGGGGTTGCCCCCCAGCGCGGCCGGATAGTCGTAGCCGTCGGGCTGGAGGTAGTGAAGCTCGAAGCAGGTGGTGCCGCTTTCATCCGCGCCCGGATAGCAGACCTCGGTCGGCGCCACGTTGCCGCCGGTCTCATCGCC
The DNA here is from genome assembly GCA_964352485.1 of uncultured Nannocystaceae bacterium. GTDB lineage: Bacteria > Myxococcota_A > Polyangia > Nannocystales > Nannocystaceae > CAJXVA01. The sequence continues at coordinate 3,026 of CAYGTG010000720.1, forward strand.
ACCGGTCTCATCGCCGACTCCGGTGTCGTCGCATGCGCACGCGCTCCATGCATCACCGGCCGCGTTGCAGACTTCGTTGCCCAAGTGCAGGCCGTCTTCGCAAAGGCACTGTCGCTCCATGCCTGGGTTGCAGGTCCCCGTGGCGCTCGTGGGGTCCTCGCCGCCTTCCTCGCCGCCCTCCTCCTCGCCCTCAGGCCCTCCGCCGGTCGAGTCGTCGTCGCTCGGTCCGTCGGTCGAGTCGTCGTTCTCCGACTCGCCCGTGCCACCGGCCGTCAGCGCGGGGTCCCAACCCATGGCGGTGGGGTCATCCTCCGAAGCACAACCAAAGCACGACAGCGCCAGCGCCAGGCCCACGCACCCACGACCCTTCCGTTTGAACTCCCTCACCGTGCCGACATGTGCGACACAAGCCTTCAAAGGTTCCCGTGTATTCATCCTCCCCCCGAGTTTCGCGCATTCCGGGGCGTGACGTACAGTCCCAGCCGATGGCGCCATCGACCGGAGGCACCGTGCTGCTCGTCGGAGGTGGCACCGGGGGACATATTTACCCGAACGTGGGCGTTGTCGAGCAACTGAAAGCGCGAAACCGCGACGCTGTGCACTTTCTGGTCTCCGACCGACCCTCGGACGCCAAGATCCTCGACGCCCTCGGGTATCCCTACACGGCTTCGCCGGCCCGTCCGCTTCCCTCAGCGCGGAAGCCGTGGAAGGCCCTGGACTTCCTTGCCGGGTGGCGCCGCTCGACGCGCCAGTTGATGGCGCTGCTCGAGCGCGAACGCGTGTCCTGCGTGGTCGCGACCGGCGGCTTTGTCTCCGGCCCTGCCGTTGTTGCTGCCGCCCGCCGCAAGATCCCCCGGGTGCTCGTCAACCTCGACGCCATCCCCGGCCAGGCCAACCGGCGCCTCGCCGGCCTGTGCACCAAGGTGTTCTCGAGTTATCCCAGCGACCTCCTGCCTAGCGCCGAGCGCATCGGGCTTCCGCTGCGAGCCGTCTCGGTCGGCGACATGTCCCCCAAGGACGCACGGGCGACGCTCGGACTCGCCCCGGATCTCGCAACGCTCTTCATCACCGGAGCGACCCATGGCGCCGAATCGTTGATCAAGGCGATGATGGCGTTGGTCGGTGACGCCGAGCGAGCGGCTGCTTTCGACGGCTGGCAGGTGTTTCATCAGTGCGGGACGTTCGATGTCGCGACCCTGCAGCAGGCCTATGACGACGCGGGCGTGAAGGCCACGGTGGTCGACTACTGCAGCTCGATGGGCGCGGCCTACAGGGCCAGCAACCTCGTCGTCAGCCGCGCGGGAGCCGGAAGCGTAGCCGAGGCGTGGGCAAACCACGCACCGTCCATCTTTCTTCCAAACCCCTATCACAAAGACCAGCACCAGCGTTTCAACGCCGAGCCGATGGTCCAAGCCGGTGGCGCCGTGGTGGTGACCGACCACATCGACGCCGACGCAACTGCGACCGACCTCGAGGGCCCGCTGCTTCGCCTGCTTCGCGAGCCCACCGCGAGGGACGCCATGACGCAGGCGTGCGCGGAGAGCTGCCCACCCGATGGTGCAGACCAAGTCGCAACCTGGATCGACGCCAACACGTAAGCTCGGACTCGCCGCGGCGTTGTTGTGTCGATGGACGGGCGAGAGTTCGGATCGAGACTAAAGATCGTGGAAACCAGGGCGCCGCGGCGCGGGTCGAATCCTCACCGCACCCCAAGTCCGAGCCCTGGCCCCACCCCTGGGCCTCGCCGCCTTCGTCCCGTGGGCGGGCTG
>CAYGTG010000721.1:0-2946 GCA_964352485.1 uncultured Nannocystaceae bacterium
GCATCAGAACGACGGTGGCCCGCGGTCGCTGGATGCCCACGTTGCCCTCGGTGTCGAGGAAGACCCGACCGAACTCAGCCTCGCCGTCGCGGGCAAGGAGCCAGCGCCGGACTGCCGCGAAGCCGGCGAGTTCGAGTGCTGCGGACAAGCACCGAAGCATACCGCGCAGGTTCAGCGATGCGGCACGCGCAGCTGCATCCGAGTGCCGCCGGCCACGCGCGTGGCCACCAGCGCCCCGCCACATCCTTCCGCCACCCGCCGGGCGAGCTGAAGGCTCATGCCGGGCCCAGACGCCGAGGCCTCGGTCGTTGCGCCCGTCGGGTCATCGAGCCAGCGGCGGACCGCACCGGGCAACCCGTCGCCGCGGTCGCGGACGTCGAAGACCACGTGCATCTCGTCGCCGAGCTCCTCCGCCTCCTCCAGGTAGACCCTGAGCTCGACGGTCCACGGCGCGCTTCCTGGGCGCCGCCTCGCCATCGATTCCATCGCGTTCTCGACGAGGCCAACGAGCGCAACCTGCAGGTCTCCGGCCGGGGCGACGGGCCGGGCCCCAGGCTCGACGCTCGCCTCGAGGCTCGCCGGAAGCTGGCAACGCTGCCGAACCCCCTGTTGCACCGCGGCCACGAGAGCCTCGGGCCTCAGCGATGCCCCCGGCAGGGGGATGACTCCGCAGCGTGATCCGACGTCATCCGCTTCAGCGGCGTCAGCAACCCTGTGAGCTCCGCCGTGGCGGTTTCGAGCGCGCTGAGCACTTCGCAAACCCGGGCCGCCTCGGCAGGGGACGACTGGCGAATCGCGGATCGCAGCGGACCGGCAAGAAGCTGGACCGCGAGCCGAACCGCCCCGGCGGGGTCCCGCAGGGCGTTGATCGTCTCCCGCAGCACGGTGATCTCCCGCTGACGAGACGCCTGATCGGCCAGGGGCGAGTCATTGGCGTCCGGCGGCACGGCGTGAGCGGCTCCCATGTCCAGTCTGTGGGGTGAACCCCGAACGGGGCCCACCGAAGAAACGGTCCAGGTCTCGGAACCCCAAGTGGACGCGTGGGCCGGATCGTTGCGTCCCGCGCTGGGCAGAGGCTCGAAACGGGGCGCCTGGGCTCACCCAACGGACCGGGATCGCCCTGCCCGGCACCGATCTCGGCTTTGAATCAAGACCTCGCAGCGATGGATCTCAGGGCACTCAGCTCGAAGGCGTGTCGTCTTCGGTCTCGGCCGCGACGGCGGCGGCACGCGCCGCGGCACGCGTCTTGGCATCGGCGTCGTAGGCCTCGATGATGGCCTTCACCAGCGGGTGGCGCATCACGTCCTCGGAGGTGAACGAGCACACCGCCACCCCGGAGACTCCGCGCAACAGCCGGAGCGAGTGTGCCAACCCCGAGCGCGCCCCGTTCGGCAGGTCGAGCTGGGTCGGGTCTCCGGTGACCACGACCTTGGTGTTTGTTCCCAGCCGGGTCAGGAACATCTTCATCTGCTCCCGGGTGGTGTTCTGTGCCTCATCGAGCACCACGAAGGCGTCGTTGAGGGTCCGGCCACGCATGTATGCGAGCGGTGCGATCTCGATGACCTCGTGCTCCATCATCTGGGCGACCTTGTCGACCGGGAACATGTCGTGGAGGGCGTCGTAGAGGGGACGGAGATAGGGCGAGATCTTCTCTTCGAGGGTGCCGGGGAGAAAACCGAGCTTCTCGCCGGCTTCTATCGCGGGCCGGGACAGGATGATGCGCCGGCACTGGCGGTCGATCAGGGCCCGCGCTGCCATCGCCATGGCCAGGAAGGTCTTGCCGGTACCCGCCGGCCCCACGCCGAACGTGAGGGTGTGGCGGCGCATGTACTCGACGTAGCGCTTCTGCGCGAGCGACCGCGGCACGATCGCCTTTCCGTCGCTCTGCTTGATCACGACCGTATCGTCGAACACCGCCTCGAGCTTGGACTCGCCGTTGTCGGTGAGCACCGCCAGCGCCCTGGGCACGTCACTAGGGTCGACCGGCGATCCCTGCTGCGCGAGTGAGTAGAGCTGCTTGAGCAGCCTGCAGACCAGCTCCACACCGTCCCCCTCGCCGTCGACCGTGACGACGTTGCCACGGACGTGGACGGAGGTTCCCGTCTCTTTTTCCAGCAGGGTCTTGTGGCGGCCAACCGCCTGCAGCATCAGCTGCAGCGGTTCGCGGTCTTCGAAGGTGAGCTTGGTGGGTTCGGTCAACGCGGGCTCGGCTGCGCCCCGCAGAACACGGGACGTGGTAAGGGGATGCTCAAGGACGTTAGCACGTGGTGGACCCTGCAGACCCCTCTCCCGCGTCGAATCGCGACGCGGACGACCTCGGTGACCTTCGGGTCCCCGACTTCCGTACACTTGGCCTCCCCGAGGGACTGGCGGGTCTCCGCGCGGTCATGGACCGCCTCCTGGCGGACGATGGCTGCCCGTGGGACCGCGAACAGACGCTCGAGAGCCTTCGGCACTACCTCGTCGAAGAGACCTATGAGGTGCTGGAGTCGATGGAGGATCCCCGCGCGCACCGGGCCGAACTCGGCGACCTGCTGTTTCAGATCGTCTTTCAAAGCGCCCTCAGAGAGCGCGAAGGCGCCTTCGATCTCGAGGACGTCATCGCGGGCATCCGGGACAAGATGCTCCGACGACATCCACACGTGTTTGGAGCCCGGGATGGCCAAGGGCGCCCCAAGGTGACGGCAGCCGATGTGGAGGCCCAGTGGGAGCGAATCAAGGCCGCAGAGCGGCGCCAGTCCCCACAGACCGAGACCGACAAGCCCGCACATCCTCAGCCATTGGCCTCGATTCCTGTCGCTCTCCCCGCGCTCGCTCGGGCCCGCCGAATGCAAGAGAAAGCCGCCGCGCTCGGCTTCGATTGGCCCGATGTGCAGGGTGCGCTCGACAAGTTTCAGGAGGAGTGGGCCGAGTTTGAGGAGGCAAGAGCGGGCGACGATCCCGCCG
>CAYGTG010000721.1:2956-4793 GCA_964352485.1 uncultured Nannocystaceae bacterium
TCCCGCCGCCCTGCGCGACGAATATGGGGATCTCCTGTTCGTGCTCGTGCGCCTGGGACAGAAGCTGGATCTGGACGCCGAGGATGCGCTGCGGGGCGCGAACGAGAAGTTCCTTCGGCGTTTCGACCACGTGATGCGCTCTGGGCACGAGGCGGGGCACGACCCCGGCAGCGTCCCGCTGGCCCAGCTCGAGGCCTGGTGGCAGGACGCCAAGCGCCTGGAGCGAATGCCGAACAACGACTGAGCGTGACGGGCCCGTCGGCCTGGCCGTCGACCCGGACTCGGCCCAGGGCGGGACGCACTGGCACCCGCACACCGGGTGCTCTACTTTGAAGTGGCGGTGAAAGAATCCGCAGGCCCGTGCGTCTAACGAAGGGGTCCCTCTCGATTTGCCCGACTTGGTAGTCTGATGTCCGCGGCTCGAAATCTTCCGGTGGTGTTCGGCGCGCAGCATGCGTACCGCGCCTCGGATGTATTGGAGGCCCGCGCGGGCATGCATCTAGGGCGCGCAAGTGACGCCCTTAGCATGGCACTGCTCGCGTTGGCCGGCGAGGGCGACGACGACCGTGGGGACAAGTGGAGACGAGCGGAGCAAGCGCGGGCGCTGCTCGCCGAGGCCGTCACCGCGCTGAGCCGCGCCCGGGTCTACAGCCCCGGGATTCGGACCCACGCGCTGCCGGTCTTGCTCGACACCGCGTCGACCCCCGGGGCCGAGATCCACCGGCTCCACGGCATCGCGACTCGCCTTTTATGGCAGAATCACAGGCACTTGCCAGCAAAGCTTCAAGCGAAGCCTCTGCCTCCTGACGAGGAAGCGCAACTCGCGGTGGTGCTCGCGGGGTTGGCTCGGCACAACCGAATCGGGCGCGCGTTTCGGTCGCGCTGGACCGGGGTCGCGTTGGGCGTCGCCGCCAGCGCAGCCATGCTGGGGATGCCGGTCGTGGGCGCGGCCGCAGGCGTGACAGCGCTGGGCATTGCCGGATGGCGGCTGGCTCGCGACCGCGGGCCCGAAGCCTGAACCGCGGCCTAGAGAGACGGGTCCGCGTTGGTCCGCAGCGGAGCCGTCGCGGCCCCGCTGGCGTGCGTGAAACTCAGCACCAGAAGCTTGTATCCGGACCCGCCACTGTCCACGAAGGACACCTCGGGCGTCGCGTCTGCCTTGAGGCTCACGGTCGCCACCGCATCCCGCCCCTTGCGACGGACCTTCACCGTCCTCACCGGGGTTTTGAAGTAGCTCAGGTCGAGTCTGCGCAGGTTGTTGCGGACGTTCACCCGAGTCCGGCGCATGCGGATCGTGATCACACCGTCCTTTTGCTTGAGCGTGTACTCCGCCTCAGCGCTGAGCTGGAAGAAGACTCGCGACCCGGTCGAGGTCCGCTCGAACCCCGCCCATGTGAGCGTCGTGGGCCCGCTCCCGACGGCTTTCGCGGGGTGCGGCGGCGTCTGGTTTCCCTGCACGGAGACGCCCGAGTAGAAGCCGACGGGGTTGGGCGCGTAGATGATCGGGTCCGCGGTGTTGCGGACATAGCGAGGCCGGGGGGTCCGGGTCTTGGAGTAGCCCCAGGTGTTGGCCAGATCCACCTCCTCTTGCTCCTCCTGGGGCTCGCTCACCGATTCGTCGGCGGGCCGAGCGTTGGGGGGAGGCGGTGGGCTCGCCCGACGCGTCGGAGCGGGTGCACGCGCAGGTGCGGCGTCCTTCGTCGCCGAGCTCGGCGGCGGTCCCGGGGGTTGAGCAGCCTGGGCCCACGAGAATGTGAGCCCCCACGCCGCGGCAACACCGCTCGCGCGAGTCAAGTAGGTCCAGACCCGAGTTCCACGCAGCATCGCTTCATAGTAT
>CAYGTG010000722.1:0-4786 GCA_964352485.1 uncultured Nannocystaceae bacterium
GAGCGGGGCAGGTGGGCGGGCTCGAACTCGAAGAACGAGCGCTGCTGCGGCGCTTCGGGGCCCTGCACACAAAGTTCTGCGAGCGGCGGCTGCTTCTGCTGATCTCGGGGCGAGGCCGACTGGGTAGGGCTTGAGTCGATGCGCCGGGTCAGCCCTCGCCGGGCCCGATCGTCACCGTCGCGGAGACACGCTTGCGCTTGCTGGTGAGCGTTCGAACGACGGGGGCGCTCGCCGGGTCTGTGTCGTCGGGTCCATCGCCGTCGAGGTCGAGCCACCCGCGGAACTCGACCTCGGGGTCGAGGGCGCAGCAGACCTCCCCGGAGAAGCGGTATTCGAGGGTGCCGGGTTCGAAGGGCTCCTCGACGAAGAGCCCCTCGCGCAGCGCCGGCGTGTCGCCGTGTTCGTTGACCTGCGCGAACACGCTGGCGCCCTCGGGAAGCTCCAGGCCTTCTTCGATCTTCACGACCACCTCCACCGGATAGTCGCCCCCGAAGCAGCCGCCGAGGAGCCACAGCAGGCACAGCAGAGCGGCTTGCGTGCTCATCGTGCTCCACACTGCCGGCTGAGGCGGAGAAGGACAAGTCGCAACGCGTTTGAGCGAAATGTAGTGGGCCATTGATCTTCACCGGCAATAGACCTTCATCGCGGCACCGCGCAGCCGTCCCACCGCCACCCATTCGGAAGCGGGCGCGAACCTGATGGCGATCGACTGCGCGCCATGAGGCAGGACCAACGACCACGGGGCGTTGGCGCGGGGGCTGTCGTGAGGGCTGACGCGACGTCTCGATCCGAGGCCGAGTACCCGCCGGCCCAGGGCAACGGCGACCCACGACAGCCTCAGCGCACGCAGTGCCACCCCCTGAGACGGGACCGCGATGCTGCGGTTGCATCCCGCGCACCTTTTGGCTTCGGGGTTTCCCGTATCCTTGGTCACTCTCGAAAGCACTGTAGTAAAAAGGTTCACGACCGAGCACAGGCCTCGACATGTAAGCGAATATGAACATTCTGCGACGCATGTCCCTGCTCCTCGTCCCCGTCTTCCTCGGCTTCGGCTGCGATGCGGAGGACCCTGGCCAAACGAGCGACGGAACCGAAGACCGCGCTCCGATCGGCAAGGCGGACGCCCAGGCAGGCTCTTGCGAAGACGCGTGCGGGGCCCCCTTCGACGACGCCCTCGCGTGTCAGTGCGATGACGAGTGCGGAGAATGGGGTGACTGCTGCGAGGACTACGGTGCGTTGTGCGAGGGGGACGAATGCGACCCCGAGCTCGTCTGCACGCAAGTCGAGACCTGCCTCGACGGCCAGCTCTACCCCACCGGCTGTGGACCGACCAACTGCGACGCGCCCATCGGCGAGTGCGACGGCGGCGGTGAGGGCGGTGGCGTGTGCGATCCGACGCTCATCTGCGGCCAGGCCCTCACGTGTGTCGAGGGCCAGCTCTACCCCACCACCTGTGGATCCGCCAACTGCGACGAGCCGATCGGCGACTGCGACGACGAGGCGGAGTGCGACCCCACGCTGATCTGCGGCCAAGCCCTCTCGTGTGTCGACGGGCAGATCTACCCGACCACGTGTGGACCCGCGAACTGCGACGACCCGATGGGTCCGTGCGACGACCCTGCCGCGTGCGACCCGACGCTGATCTGCGGACTGGCGCTGTCGTGCGTCGATGGTGCGCTGTACCCGACCACGTGTGGCCCCGCGAACTGCGATTCACCGATCGGAAGCTGCTAGAAGATCGCACCGCTAGCCGGTCGGCCATTGCGGCCCGATCGGCCCAGAGATCGTGGCGTCGGCCTGATCGGTTCGCACAGTGAGCTGGGTTCGGGTCGGCGTCCCGGTCTTCACCGCAAACCCGTATGCAACGACGAGCGGCCACGGTTTCAGGCGCCATCGAGCAGCTTCAGCAAACGACTCGCAATTGTACTCGGTTGGGCAGTCGCTGGCGCTAGCGGTCCGTGGTGAAACCCGGCGCGGCGGATCGCGATGGATTTTTCGCTTCTGGGTAGGAGCCGAAACGCCGCTGTACCGGGCGTACTGCAAGTTTTGGCGACACCGCCAGGAGCGAAAAAGACGAGTGAGACGTCGTGTCGGGTTTCACCACGGGCTGCTAGGCACTGCCGCATCCGGTCAGATGGACTCCGTGTCGTAGACCGCGAGCCCGCCTTCGGTCGCGATCCACAGCTGGTCTCGGTATCGGGCGAAGCCGTGCACGTTGGGGTGTGGCAGCTCGGGCAGTGTTGTGATCTGATCGCCGTGGATCGCGGTAGCGCCGTTTTGGGTGCCGACGAAGATGGTGTCGCCGACCCGGGTGACGTCGAAGATCCAGGTGTCCGGGAGTCCCTCGACCGGGCGGTGGGTTCCGTCGGGCTCGAGCACAGTGACGCCGTTGCGTAGGGACCCGGCGTAGAGGTTGCCTTGGTGATCGGCGGCGGCGGCGAGGAACCAGCTGGCGGGCAGGCCGGCGGCGAGGTCGAAGCGGGTGGTGTCTCCATCGGTTGCGACCCGGAGCACGCCGCGGTCTTCGGTGGTCAGCCAGGTGACGCCCTGGGTGTGGACGAGGCCTTGGATGGCGCGGGTTCGGCCGGGGCGAGGCAGGGCCTTGGTGCGTCCTTTCCCCAGGGGGACGGTCCACAGGGCGCCGGGCGTGGTCACCAGGAGGGAGTCGCCATCCCGGGCCAGGCCGTTGACACCGCGAGGCTTGATGCTGGCCTCGCGTTCGAAGGTGATGCCGTCTTTGGTGTGGAACAAGCCCTCGCTGGCGGCGATCCACAGCACGCCGTCGATGGAGGCGAGGTCGTTGATCATGCGGGGGGAGTCCGGGGCGTGCGTGAAGGTGACACCGTCGTCGGTGAAGCACAGGCCTTCGTGGAAGGCGCCGAGCCACAGGCGGTCTCCGTCGGCGAGCATGGGCCCGAAGTGGTTGGAGCACGGCTGGTCGTCTGCGGTGAGCCGGCGGGGAGTGTCGCCGCCGATCCATAGGCCTGCGCCAGCGGTGGCTTCGAAGCGGTGTGCGCCCGCGTTGAGGATGGCGGTGACGCGCTTGCCGTCGCGGCGCGGTCCGACGGTGGGCTCCATCGCGGGCGGACCGGCAGCGGGCTCGCAGACGAAGGCGGTGCCTTGGAGCGTGCACTCGCTGGCGGTGGTGCGGACATGCGGGACGCCGTCGGTCAGCTCGACGCTCCAGACGTGGGCGGTGTCGAGGCCGTCGCGGGTGTCGTAGCGACGCTTCAAGGCGCCGGTGGCGACTTCGTAGACCTCGAGTCCACCGCGGGTTGCGGCCCACACGAGGTCTTCACTGGCGGCGAGGTCCTCGACATGTGCGGTGCTGGTGTGGATGTCTGCGAGCTCGAAGGCGTTGGGGTCCGGTGCGAGTGCAAGGAGGAGGACGCTGGCCAACATCACTTCACCTCGACTTCGATCTCGCGGCTCTTCTCGTTGCGGGCATCGTCGGTGACGACCACGCGCAGGCGGTGGACTCCGGGCGGGAGGCTCAGCTCGCCCGTGAACTCGCCGCGGCGCACCGTCATGTCCGTGCGCACGGTGGGGTCGTCGATGAGGGCGACCACGGCCTCACGCAGCGTCCCAAGCTCCGGGTCGGCCTTGGCGACGATGCGGACTCCGGTGTCGGTGACCTCGAGCTCGACGTCGAAGTCGGGGGCCTCGGAGTCGATGGTGTAGGGGACGGTCGACATCTTGATCGCGCCGTGTTTGTCGAGCACGACGATCTTCACGTCGTAGGCACCGTCGTCCACGCCCTTGGGCACCAGGAATCGGGTGGTCCACATCTCGCGGGTCTCATCCCAGACGAGGTCCTCCACCAGGCCGAAGGGGAAGTAGGCGGTGACCTGCTGGGCGCTGGCGGGGGCGCGCACCGAGAGGATGGGGTCGCCCGGGGGCATGATGTCTCGCGAGAGCGCGGCGGCATCGGGGTTGGCGGCGAGGATCTTGGACTTGCGCTCGCGGGCTTGGGCGAGGGTCTCGGAGGCGCCCTCGGTGAGCTCGCTGGCGGGGATGGCCAAGAAGGCGGTGTAGGGGGTGACGATGTTGTAGGCCAGCGCGAGCTCGGTGGTCTCGGTGACGAGCTCGTCGGTCTCGCCGGCCAGCGCGATCTCTTCGAGCAGGTCGTCGTTGCGGGCTTCGGCCCAGGTGCGGCCGACCCAGGGGCGCTCGTTGGCCTTGGGCACGTTCACGGTGGTCTCGAAGGTCTCGACCTTGCCGCCGCGGCGCCCGGTGAGGGTGAGGGTGGTGGGTCCATCGCCGCGCACGCGAGCGGCGACGACAAGCTCGTCGGAGGCGTAGAGGTCCGGCAGGCTTTGCGGGTAGATCCGGGTGACGGTAGCGCCCTCGGCCTTGAGCTGGAGGTCGACCATCATCGGCGTCTCGATGGTGTCGTAGAGCTTGGTCATCTTGCGAGTGATGGCCGCGGGCGACTCGATGAAGGTGAAACGACCGCGCTTGGTGGAGGCGAGCCTGGAGAGCAGCGGACGCTCGACGCCATCGCCCACGCCGATCGTGAACACGCGGGCATCGCCCTTGTCGGCGGCGGCGACTTCGAGCGTCTCTTGGGAGTCGGACTGTCCGTCGGTGAGGAACAGGATCACGTCGGGCTTGCCGTCGCGGGTCTGCGCGGCGAGGGATTCCTTGAGCGCCAGTGCGATGTCGGTGCCGCCGTTGTCGTGCGCCTTCTTGACGAACTCGACCGCGTCTTTGCGGGTGGAGGCTTGGACCGCGCGCGGGGTGTTGTAGAGCTTGTCGACCCCGTCATCGAACAGCACCACGTTGA
>CAYGTG010000723.1:0-4779 GCA_964352485.1 uncultured Nannocystaceae bacterium
GTCATAGAGCATCGGTGGCTTGTGTGCGGACTGAACCGTGGGACGGTCTTCCTCCCAATGGGCTGAGACGCAGAGGATCGCCCGCGGGGTCTGCGGGAGTCCGTCCATCATGGACGCAAGATAGCTGCGCAGTGGCGCATACATCTCGCCCATGCCCATGTCGGCGAGCGTCCAAGGGCCACCGCCGTGCGGAAGGAACATCGTGGGCAGGGTGGAGTTGGTCATCGAGAGGTTGCGGGGCTGGGTCCGCGTGCAGGCCCCGAGCGTGAGGCTCGCCGCGCCGGCGAGGAAGTGCCTTCGCTCCTGTACGCCCACAGCGTAGCGCCGTCCCGTGACGTCTGGGGCAACGGTTTGTTGCCGATGGTGGAACCGAGCCTCGGGGCCTGGGATCAGCTCCAACAGATCGAGGGAGCGACCCATCGTTGAGCCACCCTGCGAGTGTCAGCGAAGGCCGCTCACCAGACCCGCGGCCCACCGTGGTATCCAGCCTACGCATGCAGTTCTTGGCTGTCGTCAATCCTGCGGCCGGTGGTGGTCGATGTGGCAAGGAGTACCCGGCCGCGATCAAGCGACTCGAAGACGCTGGGCTCGAGATCGAGGTCGTGACGACCTCTGGTCCTGGACAGGCGAGTGAGCTCGTGCGCGATGCGTGGGCCAAGGGACAACGTCGCTTCCTCGCGGTGGGCGGAGACGGGACCGGATACGAGCTCGTCAATGGGATGTTTCCCGAGGCGCTCGAGGACCAAGGGGATCCACCGCAGCTGGGTTTTCTCCCCCTCGGAACCGGGAACTCGTTCCTGCGTGACTTCATGGCCGTCGGCGACAAGGACGGCGCGGGCCATGCTTTGGGTGCCCTGCTCGAGCGACGCACCCGAACGGTCGACGTCGTGCGCATCGAGCATGACAAGGGCGAGAACTTCTACATCAACCTGTTCGCCATCGGATTTGCGGCCGACGTCAACTCGCGCGCGGCTCGCTACAAGAACTGGGGTGAGTTCGGCTACATCGGTAGCGTCATCGCGGAGACGCTGGGCCTCGCGCCGAACTCCTATCCTCTTCGGGAAGATGGGGGCGAATGGAACCGCGACCCCTCGGCATTCATCGCGATCTGCAACAGCAAGTTCACTGGGGGCACGATGATGATGGCGCCTAGCGCCGACACGGCAGACGGCAAGCTGGACGTTGTGCATGTGGGAGCGATGGGGCGCATCGGGTTGCTGCGCGCATTCCCCAAGCTCTTCGAGGGCAAGCACGTCGAGCTCGACGCCGTTCGGGCGAGTCAGTCTGCCCGCGTGGAGTTCGAGCTTGATGGCCCCACCAACGTCATGCTCGACGGTGAGGTGCTCTACGTGCAGCCAAAGGTGATCGAGGTGCTCCCTGGCACCCTGCAGGTCTACGCCTGAGGGAGACGGGGAGCGTTCCCGTGGTCGGGGATGCTCGGGCGCTTCAGACGCCCTGGCGAGCGGCGGTCTGTGCCTGCACGACCGTCAGTGCCGTCATAAACACGATGTTGTCGACGTCGCAGTCCCGCTCGAGGACGGTCACGGGCTTGGCCATGCCCAGCAACACCGGGCCCACGGCCGTGATCCCGCCAAGCTCTCGCATCAGCTTGTAGGCGATGTTGCCGGCCTCGAGGTTGGGGAAGATCAAGACGTTGGCAGCACCCTCGAGGGTGGAGAACGGGAACGAGCGCTTCTGCAGGCCGTAGTTCACCGCGTAGTTGGCCTGCAGCTCGCCTTCGACCTCGAGGTCGGGGCGACGGGCCCGAAGGGTGGCCGTTGCCTTGGCCATTTTGTGGGCCGCGGGGTGATCGACCGAGCCGAAGTTGGACATGCTGAGCATGGCAACCCGAGGCTTTGCATCGAAGGTGACGGCCGCATCGGCGACCATCTCGGCGATGTCCGCCAAGTCCTCGGCATCGGGAGCCACGTTGACGGTGGTGTCGCCGAAGAACAGCGTGCCCCGCTTGTGCAGGATCATGTACATGCCCGCGATGCGCTTGGACTTGTCTGCAGGTCCGACAATCTGCAGCGCAGGCCGAAGCGCGTCGGGGTAGTGCATGTCGTGCCCGGCCACGATGCCATCCGCTCGTCCTGCGTCCACCATCATCAGCGCGTAGTCCAGCGGTGACTCGAGCCGGCGCGCGGTTGCGCGACGTCCCTCCCCACGGCGTTGGCGTTTCACGTAGAGGCGGGCGCGGTAGTCCTCGGCCTTGTCGTCGGTCGCCGGGTCGACGATCTCGATTTGGCTGAGGTCGAGGTCGAGCTCGTGCTCGCGTACGACCGCCTCGACTTCAGCCCGGTTGCCGACGAGGACGGGGGTGGCAAAGCCTTCGTCCACGATCACGCTGACGGCTTGGAGCACGGCCGGCTTGGTGGCTTCGGGGAAGACGATGCTCTTGGGCTCGCTCGCCGCCTGCTTGAGGAAGCGGCGCATGACCGCGGCGGACTGTCCCAACAGCCCCTTGAGGTGCTCCCGGTAGGCCGCTTCGTCGTAGGGGCGGGTGGACACGCCCGAGGCGACGGCCGCTTCGGCGACGGCGGGCGCAACCCAATGAAGCACCCGCGGGTCGAAGGGCTTGGGGATGATGTAGTCCGGCCCGAACACGTAGTCCTCCCCGTAGGCGAGCGAGACCACCTGCGGAACATCTCGGCGAGCCAGCTCCGCAAGAGACCTGGCGGCGGCCACTTTCATCTCCTCGTTGATCGTCGTCGCCGACACATCGAGCGCGCCACGAAAGATGAACGGGAAGCCCAGGACGTTGTTGACCTGGTTGTGGGTGTCGCTTCGGCCCGTCGCCACGATCGCGTCCGGGCAGGCTTCTTTGGCGTCGTCGTACGGGATCTCGGGGTCGGGGTTTGCCAACGCAAAGATGATGGGGCGCTCGGCCATCGTCTTGACCACCTCCTTGCTCAGCAATCCTCCGGCGGAGAGACCCAAGAAGACGTCGGCCCCTTTGACCGCATCGGCCAGCGTGCGGGCGTCGGTCTCCACCGCAACCTGCTCCTTGGAGCTGTTCATGCGCTCGGTTCGACCTTTGTAGATGACTCCGGTCGAGTCGCACATGACGACGTTCTTGCGCTGAACGCCCAGGCTGACGAAGAAGCGCGCGCACGCGACCGCGGACGCTCCCGCGCCACTGACCGCCACCTTGAGATCAGGCAGCTCCTTCTCTTGCAGGAACGCCGCGTTGATCAGCGCCGCACCGGAGATGATCGCGGTGCCGTGCTGGTCGTCATGAAACACCGGGATGTTCATGCGCTCGCGGAGCTTCTCCTCGATGTAGAAAGACTCCGGGGCCTTGATGTCTTCGAGGTTGATGCCGCCGAACGTGGGCTCGAGCGCGGCCACGCACTCGATGAACTGGTCGGGATCATTGGCATCGAGCTCGAGGTCGAACACGTCGATGTCGGCGAACTTCTTGAACAAGACGCCCTTGCCCTCCATGACCGGCTTGGACGCGAGCGGACCGATGTTGCCGAGCCCGAGCACCGCGGTGCCGTTGGTGATCACCGCGACGAGGTTGCCGCGGGCGGTGTACTTGTAGACATCCGCCGGGTTGTCCCTGATCGCAAGGCATGGCTCGGCGACGCCCGGGGAGTACGCTAACGAGAGGTCGAGCTGGCTGTTGAGCGCCTTGGTGGCGACCACCTCGATCTTTCCGGGGCGTCCGTTGGTGTGGTAGTCGAGCGCGTCGCGGCGGCGGACCTTTCGCATGGCGCGGAGGGTATCGCGTTCGGAAGCGGCTTGAGCGGGAGACTCGACGGGGCTGTGGCTGCCCTTGGGGTGCCGTCCAGAGCGCCTTCAGCCGCTCCGCAGCCTGCGAGGGAGGATCTCGTCCCACAACGCGGCGTGGCCCCAGACCCGCAGCTCGTCTCGCTTCTGCGCGAGTGCCGGAGCTGCCGGGAACTCGCAGGCGTCAGCTCGAGGACTTTCCCGGGGCCGGGTGCGGAGGGCGAGGGGGAAGCACGAGGCTGATGCGGGCTCCGTCGCTGCTGTCGATCTTGAGGTGCCCGCCGTGCATATCGACGATCTTGTGCGCGATCGCCATGCCGAGCCCGGTCCCAGACTCTTTGGTGGTGAAGAATGGCTCGAAGATTCGCAGGGCGACCGCCTCTTCGATACCCGGACCGTTGTCGGCAACGACGATTCGGGCGCCAGCTCCATCTTGGTGGACCGAGAGCTCGATCCGGCCGCCGTCTTGATCGCGCACGGCCTCGAGTGCGTTGCGGAGCAGGTTGAGCAGGACCTGCTCGATGCGCTGCCGGTCGACCTCGACCGGGATGTCACGGGCCTCGCACACGGTGATGAGCATGATGCCGATCTCGTTGGCGACCGGGCGCTGCAGGCTCGCGACATGTTCGATGAGCTCGCAAAGGTTGGTGGGGCGAGCGTTGATGGCCGTGGGGCGGGCGAATGTGAGGAAATCGGAAACCAGAGCGCCCAGGCGCAGGATCTCCTCGCGCACAGTGTCCAGTGGCTCGAGGACCTTCGGATCATCGCTGAGCTTCCTGACCCTGCGCTCCAGTAGTTGAAGCTGAAGGTTGGCGGCGTTGAGTGGGTTGCGAATCTCGTGGGCGAGACCGGCCGATACGGTTCCGACCGCGGCAAGCTTTTCGGCCATCCGCGTCCGTCTCTCCAGCTCTGCGAAGTCGGTGACGTCCAGACCCGATGCGTAGATTCGAAACGCCGGGCCTTCACCGAGCGCGGAAAGCTGCCAGCTGATGCTGCGTTCCTCGAGCCGACCGTCCGCGGCGCGGCGCGTGATCAAGCCATCGA
>CAYGTG010000724.1:0-4765 GCA_964352485.1 uncultured Nannocystaceae bacterium
GGCGGGAAGCGTATGCAGCTCGGGAGGCGGCTTCGTGAACACGCCGGCCTCAGCCCACCGCGCCAAGACCCCGCCGGCGGCGAGTTGGCGAGTGCCTACGCCCAGCACCCCTCCGGTGGCAGCGTTGTGGCAACGCATGCAGTCGCTGCCCGCGGGGTAGTCCCAGCGCTGGAGTTCGGTGACACCGTCGCGTTGGACGGAGAACTGCTCGGAGGCCGGCGCCATGAGCAACTCGGCATCGGTCTGCGCTTCGTTCCAGCGATAGGTGTATCCGGCCCAGCCACGAGCTTCGTGCACCATGACGCGGGTCTCGAGCCGCCGTCGCGACGAAGGGTCTTGGTCGTCGAGGGAGAGTTCAAAGTGCTTGACCGCGACGGCGCCGACGGGAAATGACCACGGCTCGTCGAGCCGAAACTCGACCGTGCCGGCCTCTGGCAAGGCAAGCCAGCGCTGCTTGTCTGCACCATCGGACCAAAACGGCCACGCCACATCGTAGGGCAGCAAGCCCGCCTGGGGCGACAGCGAAGCGAGGTCGGTGAACAGCCCGGTCTCGGAGAGCAGGGTCGGGAACGCTGGAGACGAGGCCGTCGAGTCCGGCAGCTCAAACCGGTACACGGCCCCGGCGTGGCTGATCGCGTACAGCTCACCGGCCGCGTCCTCCCCGAACGATGCGAGCGCGGGCACCCTCGCGACCGCCTCGTTGGACAGGACCTGGGTCCCGTCGTAGTCGAGCGCCCACACCGTCCCGCTTCCGTAGTCGCCGTAGAAGTACAAGCCGCGAAACGCGGGCAGGTGCGTGCCGCGGTACACGAAGCCTCCCGTGACGCTGACGCCCGCGCGACGGCCATACGACGCCACAGGATCGATGAGCGGGTCGTCCGCCGCCGGGCCAGAGCGCGCGTCGTCTGCAAACTCCCGCTGTGCCTCCCGTAGCCGCCAGCCGTAGTTTCCGCCCCGCTCGATGATGTCGACCTCCTCCAGCGAGTCTTGCCCGACATCCCCGAGCCACATCGTTCCGTCTTGGCGGTCGAACGAGAACCTCCACGGGTTGCGAAGTCCGTAGGCCCAGATCTCGGGCTTCGCTCCCGGCACGTCGACGAACGGGTTGTCCGAGGGCACGCGGTACGGCCCTTGTGCCTCGACCTCGACTCGAACGATCGAACCCAACCACGTTCCGAGATCTTGGCCCGCCTGCAAAGGGTCGCCTGCCGCGCCCCCGTCGCCGAAGCCCGCATACAGGAACCCGCGCGGACCGAAGCCGATCGAGCCTCCATTGTGGTTTCCGTAGGGCTGGAGCGCAGCGAGGAGCGGCTCCTCGGAGGCGGGGTCAGCGACCGCACCGTCCGAGCTGCGGTGGAAACGAGAGATCTGCGTCCGGCGTGGAGCCGACCCGCTGTACGCGACGTAGAACGCGCCGCTCTCCGCGTAGTCGGGCGGGAATGCGACGCCAAGTAGACCTTCTTCGTCGTGCCGCGTCCGGACGCGGTTCCGAATGTCCAAGAACACCTGCGCCGACGCCACGTCGTCACGGCCCTCGAAGCGCAGGACTCGCCCCTGTTTCTCGGCCACGAACAGATGCCCCGGAGCCCCCGGTGCGTACGTGAGCGCAACCGGCTGGTCCAGGGGCAACGCCGAGAACGTCGGGACCGCAACGAGGGCCGTCGATACCGGCGGGTCGAGGGGAAACGTGAGCCCGGTCGAGCCGTCCATCCGAGGAGGCTGCGGCTCGACCCGGTGGCCCGCGTGCTCCGCCACACCCCGGCGACATCCGAAGGGGGCCAGCAGTAGCAGTCCCAGCGGGAGGGTCCGGGCGCAGCGCTTCATCAGGCGTGATCGTAGCAGGCGACGCCGAAGCGACGATGTCGGTGGGCCGCCGAGTACGCCGGCATCGCGTTGGCCTCCGAAGAGCCCGCGCCGACATCGCTCAGCGACAAAGGAGATAGCATCGAACAATCTTATCGCTCGAGCAGATAAACTGCCACGATGGAGTGGCTCAATTTTCGACATCTCTACGCGTTCTGGGCCGTGTGTCGCCATGGGGGCTTCGCAAAGGCGGCTGCCCGCATCCACGTCTCTCAATCGACGGTGAGTGAGCAAGTCGCACAGCTGGAGGCCTACCTCGAGGAGTCCTTGCTCGAGCGGACCACTCGCGCGCTGCGGGTCACGGACCGCGGCGCAGCCCTGCTCAAGGTGGCCGACGATATCTTCGCGAGAAGTTCTGAGATCAACCACGTCTTCCGCGACAAGCAAGAGTCCGCTGCGCCATCGAGGCTTCGGATCGGGATGGTCGGGGGAATCTCGCGCAACTTCATCTTCGGCCTGCTGCTCTCGACACTGATGGAAGAACGCGGCATCGACATCGACGTCACCGACGGTTCCTTCGATCAGCTCAACGACCTTCTCAAGACGTTTGAGCTGGATCTGGTGTTCAGCCTGGAGAAACCCCGCAACCGCGACCTCCTCACGTTGATCTCCAAGTGTGTGCAGCGCAGCTCGCTGTGCATCGCGGGAACCCCTGACCTCATCCGAAAGGTCAAGCGACGCCGGACGAAGCCGATGCCGGTCGAGCTCTACGCCTTCCGACACCCCTTCGAGGGGCGCGACCCCGTGGAGCTCGCCTCGGAGTCCTACATGCTCGAGCCTACAACTCCTGTTGCCACCGAGGACATCTCGCTCCTGCGCTTCTTGGCCAATGCCGGACGCGGTCTGGCTCTGGTTCCCGAGATCGGAGTGCAGGAGGACCTGAGGTCCGGTGCAATCTCCCGGATCAGGCTCGACGACACCCCGAGCGTCGAGTTCTACGCCACGTTCTTGCGCAACGGCTCCCACCGAGATTTGATCGATGACTTCCTTTCTTGATCATCGCTTTTGGCGATATATCTCATCCGCAGAATCTATTTTTGCGAACAAGGGCTGCCCACTAGGGTGGCCGACGTGGTCGACCCGATCATTCTCTTCTTCTGCTTTGGCGGTTTGGCCGGGCTGCTTGGCGTCGAGCTCGCCCTCCCGCGCTCGATCAACGAGTTCCTGACCTTCCTCTTGCTGTTCACCATCGGCCTCAAAGGCGGCGTCGAGCTCGAGCACGTGGCCATCGCCGAACTCGCGCCCAAGCTCGTGGCCGTCGCTGCGCTCGGCGTGGTCTTGCCGCTGATCGCGTTCCCGGTGATTCGCAAAGTGGGAGGCTTCGGACGGGTCGACGCCTCCGCGCTCGCGGCCCACTACGGCTCGGTGAGCGTCGGCACCTTCGCCGTCGCGGTGGCATTCCTCGAGCGTGCGGGCGCCTTCGTGGAGCCCTACGTGGCGACGTTTGTGGTCATGCTCGAGATACCAGCGATCATCGTCGGCCTGCTGCTCGCCAAGGGGCTCTCGACCCGGGTCGACATCGGCTCCATCGTCGCCGAGATCGCCAAGAGCCGCGCCATCGTTCTCCTGGTGGGCGGTCTGGTGATCGGCCGCCTCGCGGGAGCCGAAGCGATGCAACCCTACTTGCCCTTCTTCTTCGAGCTGTTCTCGGGCGTCCTCGCGCTCTTCCTGCTCGACATGGGCCTGACCGTCAGCCGACAGCTCCCCCAGGTCCGCGCCCACGCCCCGTTCTTGATCGTGTTCGGCATGACCATGCCGCTGGTCGGTGCCGCCCTGGGATTTGCTCTGGCCTGGGTCCTCACCCTCTCTGCCGGCGGGGCCACAATCCTGGCCACCCTCGGCGCCAGCGCTTCCTACATCGCGGTACCGGCCGCCATGCGCGCTTCGCTGCCCGAAGCCAAGCTCGGGCTCTGCCTTGGCGCATCGCTTGGTGTCACGTTCCCGTTCAACGTCGTGGTCGGAATTCCGCTGTATGCCTCGTTTTCGGGCGCGATGTAGGCCAGGCGCGATGAGCCCGTGCTGCGAGCGTCAGCCAGGGGCGGGCCCGTGCGCGGACTCATCAGAACACGGGGTCGACGATCAAGACGTCTGAGCTCGTCGCCATGGTTCGCGCTCCTTGACGCTACTGCGCCGCGCCTTGATGCACGCCTTCTTGCCGCTCTTGCGCGATGAACTTCGCCGCCCGCATTCCGACCAACATACTCGGAGCGTTCATCGCCGAGACCGGCGTGAATGGAACCGCAGACGCATCCGCAATCCGCACCCCTTGAACGCCGCGCAAGCGAAGACGCGTGTCCGAGACCGCGGCCTCGTCCTCGCCCATCCGGCACGTACCCGCGAAGTGATAGGTCGTGATCGCGTTCTTGGCGACCCACTTGGCAATCGCACGATCGCTGCGGTTCCAGAACCCCGGCATGAGTTCCTGGCTGTTCCAGGCCCCCAGCCCGCCCTGCTTGCTGATCGCGCGGGCCCGGCGGACGCCCTTGACCATGGTGTCCATGTCGCGCGAGTCGGAGAAGTACGCGGGGTCGTAGGTTGCGGCCTGCGTGGGGTCGTTGCTGGCCAGTCGCACGCTTCCGCGGCTGTACGGCTTTCCTAAGATGACGACGATGCCGTACAGGTGCTCGACCATCTTGGGCACCCATGGCACGGACCACGCCGCCCCGACCGCCCCCCGAACGGCCTGCTTCATCCGGCTCTCGTACAGCGCCGCAGGAAGCACCATGCCCGGGAGCATCCGCTGCACGGCCTGCTTCATCGCGGAACGTGCGGGCCAGAACACGTAGCAGGTGTCGCTTTGCCCTTGGGGCAGGCTCGTGTCTTCGTTGGTCCGGAAGAAGCTGTACAGCTGCGGGTAGTTGCAGTCGACCTTCTCGCGCCCCATGAACAACAGCGGCACCTA
>CAYGTG010000725.1:0-4765 GCA_964352485.1 uncultured Nannocystaceae bacterium
TCGGCGCGATCAACAGGCTGAGGCGGGCAAGGAGAGACGCGCGCAGGGTCAGACTCCTTGGTCGGCGGGCGGGAAGCTCGGGCGTTGGCTCGAGGTCGGTTCGATACGGTCGGGTGAGAGGGCAGACTCGCGCCGGCCCCGGCCGGGGAAAGCGCTTCGGCCACGGGGCTGAACCCCGGACCGCATCTTGTACACGGAACTTTATAGCAAGCGAGGGGCCAGGGAAACCTTCGTGGAAACAGAGACTTGGAATCTCCGCGTTCGCGAGACGCCAACTCTGTTGGCCAACCAGAATGGCACACAGTCAACTTTGTTGTCACTGTTCCATCCACGGGCATTCGATCGCCTCATTCTCGGAGATGCTGCACGTGGCTGAAATCGCGCTTCCGGGTACGCGGGGCACCCCGGCCCGAAACAGCGGCTTGAACTCCGCCCCTGCCCGAGCCTCGACGCAGGCATCCGCTCGGTCCGCGTCGGTGGCGACGTGCACGCAGGCATCCACGCCGTTGGGGATCTTGGCCGATCCATCCTCGGCGATCTCGCACCTCGAGATGGGCTGGGACCCCAGCCCAGGCACCTCCTGGGAGAAGACGCAGTCGTTGTCGGTTCCACCCGCAAGGCAGGGGGCGACACAGGCCGGATCGAAGCTCGCGATCAGGGCTTGTGCGGCCGCCTCGAGGGCCGGCCGATAGCTCTGCGCACAGACCGAGCTGACGTTGGTCCCCTCGGCAGGTGCAAACGCCTCGGCGAACTCGAGCAGACGCACCGGCGGGACGGCGTCTCCAAACGCACTGCGGCACCCTGCGTCCACGCCGAAGTCCTCTGCGTAGGGTGTCTGCGCCGAGTATCGAACCGGCACATCCGGGAACCCGGTCGGCACACCGGCGACGATAGAGACCATCACTTCGAGGTCTGCAATGCCCGTCACCTCGCGCTTGCGGGCCTGGATGCTCTCGAGCAGCGCGACGTAGTCCTCGACGGGGGTCAAGACTGCGTCCATTCCAGGAACCTCGTTGCCCTGCACATCCACGTTCGCCGAGGCACAGTCCAGCGTTCCGTCGTCTCTGGCCGTGCAGCGCACGCCGACATCCCAGCACGAAGCGCTCCCGCCCTCGCGAACCTCCTGCGGCATGGGGCCCTGCGCCGAGCAGTCCGCCTCATCGGTCACGAACACAACGAGCAGGTTCGCGTCGTCGCGCAGAAACCCGAACTCGTTCTCCTCGCTGGCGCCCGTGCGGACCAACGCCCGCTGCATCGCCCGCAGCGGCCCTTCGAATCCGCATCCGTTGACCCCCTGAGGTCCCATGCACGCGAACGCCTGCTCGGTCGAGACCCCTTCGGGCAGGTTCTTGGCGCCCAAAACGTTCTCGAGCCACGGCCTCGGGCTCCGCTCGCCGCCGGCCTCCAGCGATGTGGGCAGCGTCCGCAGATCGGCCAAAGACTCGGGACACAGGCTCAGGCACGCACTGTCTCGGGCATCTTCGGCCGGGACAAAGTTGGGCGGGGTGACGAAGTCTTCCAAACGAGCGCGGCAGCTGGTGGAGACAAAGTTGCCGTCTTCGGGCCCGCTTGCGGTGCAGGCTGCGTCCGCGACGTCCGTGGTCGTCACCGCGATCCGGTAGTCCGCCGCGACCTCCTCATCCTCGAGTCGTTCGATCATCGGTGCAAGGTTGGCCGCGAGGTTGGCCTGCTCGGCCGCCATCGAGCCCGAGTTGTCGATGACGAACAGGATGTCCACGTTCCGAAGCGGGGCGATGTTGACCTCGAGAACCGTTTCCGCGGCGCGCGAGAGTTCCACTTCTTTGAGCGGGTGGTCGTTGCATGCGGCAAGCGCCACAAGGGCCGCAAGGGGGACGAAACGCTGAGGGGACGGTCGCGAACGCATGAACGGATGCACTGCGAGCACCCCGCCAGTGTTCCCGTGCCTGTGGTTTCGCCAACCTACGCGCGTGCCGGTCCACGATGTTCACGAACAGCGTTGGCGATCCTTCTCGCAGGCGGACAACCGGGTTGACGCCTACGATTTTCATCAAAACGCCGGGAACCTTTCGGCCCCGGCGACGTGATGTGCTCATGCCCTCGGAGGGCAGGGTTCACGAGTTTTGCTTGTGATCGCCACCTTGGCCGCGACCACGGACGACGACGCGAATCGGCACGCCGCGCAGGCTCCACTTCTTTCGGAACCACCGCAGCAGGAACTTCTCGTACGCGGGGGCCAAGGAGCGACCGTGGTTGGCCGAGATCACGAACAGCGGCGGAGAACGGTCGGCCTGGGTGATGAACAGCAGCTTGACCGGGCGCCCGCGCGACAGCGGCGGCGGGTTGTGGGTGGTGGCCGCCTTGAGTTCGCCGTTGAGGTCGGAGGTCGTCACGCGCTTGCACAGCGACCCCGCCGTGCGCTTGCAGGCCTCGAGCAGCGCCTCCAGGCCCAAGACGCGGCCTTCCCCCGAATCCCGACCGTCCCCGAGCACCGAAGTCTTGACGATGTACGGGTTTTCCAAGAAGTGCAGTTCCCGCTTCGCGTGTTCGAGGACTTCCTTGGTGCGCTTCTTGTCCGAGGCGATGAGGTCCCATTTGTGCAGCAGGACGACGACGCCCTTGCCCCGGGTGAACGACATCCGAGCGATACGTTGGTCTTGGTCGGTGACACCATGCTCGGCGTCAACCGTCAGCACGACCACTTCGGTGCGTTCCATCGCCCGGATCGATTTGATGGCCGCAAGCTTCTCCTGAGCCCGCGCCACCGAACGGCGCCGGCGAAGACCCGCGGTGTCGATGACCACCCAATCGTCTTTGCCGTGCTTCATCGGCAAGTAGATCGCATCACGGGTGGTGCCGGGCGTGTCTGAGACGATCACCCGCGGCGAACCCAGCAAGCTGTTGACCAAGGTCGACTTGCCTGCGTTGGGGCGCCCTAAGAATGCAATGCGGATGCCCGGCGGGATCAGTTCGACGTCGTCTGCCGTCGGTCCGACCTTTTCGAGGATGGCGTCGCACAGCTCGGCAACGCCGCGACCATGCGCGGAGGAGACGGCGAAGACGTCGCCGACGCCCAGCGCGTACGACTCCGCCACATCGTCATCCCGCTTGGGGGAGTCGGCCTTGTTGGCCACCACCAGGACTGGCGTTCCGCCGCGACGAAGCTGGTCGGCGATCTCCTGGTCGGTCGAGGTCGTGCCGGCCTTTGCATCGACCACGAAGAGGATCAAGTCCGCTTCCTCCATGGCGACGTCGGCCTGCGCAGAGATGTGCGCCGGCATCCCGGTGTCGAGACTGGGGTCGATGCCCCCGGTGTCGACCACCATGAAACTTCGACCTTCCCACTGCGCGACGCCGTACATACGGTCGCGCGTGACCCCGGGGTTGTCCTCGACGATCGCTTGTCGCGAGCCGATGAGGCGGTTGAATAGAGTGGATTTGCCCACGTTGGGGCGGCCCACGATCGCGACCAAAACTTCGCTCATCTGTCGTTCTCCTCGTGGTAGCCCAGTTTTTCGAGCTTGCTCGGGTCCCGGGTCCAGTTCTTCGCCACGTCGATCTCGAGGCGAAGCTCGCACGGCCTCGCCGTCAGATTCGAGATGCGGACCTGACCCCCCTCGCGCAACTTCTTGATCATGCTGCCGCCCTTGCCGATCACAAGTCCCTTTTGAGACGAGCGCTCGACGAATATCTTGGCGGAGATCCGATCGGATTCTTTGCCCTCCTTGTAGGACGTCACCACCACCGCGCAGCTGTAGGGGACCTCCTCGAGCAGGTGCTCGAACAGCACCCCTCGAATCAGCTCCGCTGCGTGCCACCGCATCGGTCGGTCGGACAGCGATTCGTCGTCGTAGTAGCGCGGACCCTCGGGGAGTCGATCGCAAACCTGTGCCCGGAGCTGCTCGAGGCCCTCGCCTGTCTCCGAAGACGTCGGGACGATCGAGTCGAACGAATGCAGCGCACTCATCGTCTCCAGCACAGGAAGCATCAGGTCCCGGTTGGTGATCCGATCGATCTTGGTCATCACCAGTGCGATGGGCCGGCCCAGCTTCGCGAGCATCGCCAACGCCTCGAGGGCCACCTCTCCGGGCTCCCACGCCTGGGCATCCTCGGCGCTGCGAAGGATGGGGGTCTCGACCAACAACAACACCAAGTCGACATCTCGGGCCCCGGCCAGCGCCTGCCCGACCATGTACTGGTTGAGGGCCGAGCGCGCGCGATGGATCCCCGGCGTGTCGACGAGCACCGCTTGAAAGTTCTCCTCGGTCCACACCCCCAGCAGCTTTTCGCGGGTGGTCTGCGGATGCGGAGTTGCGACCGCGATCGCCTCACCGAGCAACGCGTTGAGCAGCGTCGACTTCCCAACGTTGGGGCGTCCGCAGATCGCAACGAATCCGCTGCGGTGCCCGGGGGGCAGCGGCTTGGGTTCGGCGTCGTGGGGCTCGTGGGGCGCGTCGGTCATCGGGCGATTGGCGCATCTATGGCCGACTTTGCCGGTTTCGTGCAATGCCGAATGACGCTTGATAGGTGTGCAGTCATGCGCGCACGTCTCCGTGGAGCAATGGCTTGGCTTGGCGCCACCCTCGGCGTCTTTGCCGCGATGGCAGCCTTGGCCTCCCTGTGGCCCGATGGCGGCATACCGGCCTGGCCCGCGGGCAGCCTCGGGCTGGCCGCTGCGGCCGCATTGGCCTTCCAGGGCGATGTGCGGCCACGCGCCCTGGGAACGCTGTGCGCCAGCACCGCGGTGCTGGCGTGCGGGGTGGAGCTGTCCGGGCTTTGGGCGATC
>CAYGTG010000726.1:0-4762 GCA_964352485.1 uncultured Nannocystaceae bacterium
GTCAAACACCACGGCGGCCTCCATGGGCACGCCCTCACCCCGCATCGCGTTGGCGAGCCCCTCGGCCGTCTCTCGCATCACGGCCGCGTTCATCCGGTTCGTGCCTGGCCCGACCTCGCCGCGGCGACCCCCAGTACCGATCGGCAGTGGGCCATCAAACGCATCGAGAAGTCGGGCCCGAGCCTTGGCATCTCCTTGGGCTGCGGCGCCCACGAGCCCTTGCAAGGCGCTGCGGTCGGCTTCAAAGCGGTCTTCGGTCAGCCAGCGCTTGACCGCTGCGCGGCGCGTGGAGTCGAGGTCGAGGCTCGCGAGCTGGGTGAGCGCATCCATGGCGCAGGAGTCTATCTGCGGGAGCGACGGCGCGATATGCCCCGCGACGGATGGGCGTTGGTCCCCGAGCAACGGAGTTTTTTGTCCTCCGCGAAATCTTCGCGCGGACTCGGCCGTTGTCACGCTCGCGGCGCCTGGGTTCGCCGGGTCTGCTGTGATGCGGACCAACTCGGGCGACCATTCGTCCAGCACTGGGCCTACTTTTATGGAACAATACAAAGAGCCTGGTGTCGTACGCCCTGTCGACGGTCCGTCCGTCGCCAAGGTGTCTGTGCCTGTTTCCGTGGACCGGACCTCCGGCTTCACTTCCTCTCCCACCGCCACAAGGAGTGCGTGATGCGCCTTCCACTGCAGCTGACGCAACGACTGCGTCCTTTCCTTCGTCGAGACCTCCGCGCCCGCCTCACCAGCGCGCTTGTGGCGGTCTCGGTCCTGTTTGGCCTCACGTGGCTTGGCGTTTCGGCGCTGGGGCGTATCGATAGCTCCGAAGCGCACCAGCTGCGCGTCGATCTGGGCCTCGAGGCGCCTTTCGCCGTCTGCGGTGACACCGATCAACCGGCTTGCAGCTACGACGACCGAGCCCAGGCCAAGGTCGATCGCGAGTTCGCCCACGCCCAGATGATGCGTCGCGCCGTACTCGGCGAGCTCGTCGACCGGGTCGACCTCGCCCAGGATCGTCTCGAGGAAGCCACGGCATTGGTCGAGGCGGCCAAGTCTTCGAAGCAAACCGGCGTGCTCGAGGGAGACACCATCGCGCTCGAGGTTGCGCTGCTTCAGTCGGTCGTCGATCTCCGCCCGGCGCAGGTCGCTTCGGTCGAGGCACGCCGCGCCCGGCTGCTGTGGCCGCTGCAAGTGATCGAAGAGTGCGAAGCCGCAGACTTCGATGAAGGTGGCTGGCTCGGCTGCACCACGGCGTCCGACAAATGGCGCCAAGGCGGTGCTGCCCCCGACATGCGCACCGCGATGCGCAAGCAGCTCGAGCTCGAGCGCGTGACGCTCACCGAGCTCGGCGACAACCTTCAGCGCCTGCTCGCAAGGGACATCCCTGAGCATGCGCGGAAGACCGATCGGGTGAGCCGGTCCGAGCTGACCGCCTCCGTCCTTCCCGAGGGCGGCGACGCCGAGAGCTTCACCGAGGGCCTCGAGCTCGCGGCTTGGCTCGCGGTTCGACCTCCCGCGTCCGCACTTCAGGGTTGGGACCTCTTCGATGCCGAGCAGGACGCGGACCTGATGAGCAGCAGCGTGCATCATGCCGCTGCAGCCTCCGGACTGCGCACCGTCGACGACACGCTCGCCACCGCGGCGGTCGTGCATGCCGACGAGCTCGGTGAGCTGGTCTTCCAGCCCGGACACGAGGCGTGGCACGGCGCTTGGACGGATCCCGCTTGGGCCTCCGCAAGTGGGCCCATCACCAAGTCCACCGCCCGCTACCGCTCGCCCCTGTCGGGGTCACAACAGTGGCAGATCATCGGCACGGTCTTGCTCCTGCTCTCGGGCATCATGCTCGTCGTGGTCGGCCCCGTGGTGACCGCAACGACCACCGCCCGTGAGCGTGAGGCCGGCACCCTGCCCGTCCTTCGCATGACCGGGATGAGCGCGGGCGACCTCGCCCTCGCGATGACCGTCGGTCCCAACGTCTTCGCCCTCATCGCAGGGGCAGGCTTGCTGACGCTTGCACTCCCCATGCTCCTGCTCACCGTCGGTCCCGGCGCGCTGCTCATTCCCGTCGGCGCGCTGCTGACGCTGGGCGCCGCCACGCACCTCACCGCGATCGGACTGGGCGACGCGCTCGGTCAGCGGGTCAACGCGATGGTCGTCGGCGGCTTGCTGGCACTGGGGCTGCTCGGTCCCGGCCTGGTCGGCGCGACGATGGTCGTCGGCGACATGGCCGCCACCGGCTTCCTGCTCGGACCCCTGCCCCTGGCGATCGCCTCGGGACTGAGTCTGTCCGGCATGCCATTCGCAGCCGACGCCGCCACCGGCGGCAGCTCGGACCTCGGTCCCACCATCGCCGGCTACGCGTTGGTCATCCAGGCGTTGTTCGGTCTGATGTGCCTGATGAGCTGGCGCCGCCGCGTGGAGCAACCCTGGGCACCGCTGTTCCGTCCGTTCGAGGGCGCCGTGCTGGCGCTGGCGTCGGTCGGCTGCAGTGCCCTGGCCGTGCTCGACCTCAGCGAACGCGTGCACGTCCAGACCTACGACGACGTCAACCTCATCACCTTCGTCGCCATCGGGTTCCTCGTGCCCGTGCTCGGTTGGTTGCTCGTGACCAGCCTCGTTCGTCCCGCCCGAGCCTCTTCGGTGGCCAGCGTGTCCGAAGCACGTCGCGGCTTCTTGCGGTTCCAGCTGTTCGTGATGCTGACCGCGGGTGCTCTGGCCATCGCGTACCAGCTGGTGCTCGAGCGCACCGGCCTGGCCAGCGAGCAGTCCGAGGTCATGTGGGCAACGCTCGCCCACGGCCTGATGATCGGAGAGACGATCGTCGCCACCTTGTTGTGGACCAGCCGTCGGCGCCATGGTCGCCATCGCTCCCTGATGGTGGGCGCCTCGGTGGTGATCCTCCAGCTCGTCGCTGCCGGCGCCATCTACGGCATGGAAGTCAACCACGTCGCGATGACGCGCGCTGCGGCCAACCCCTTCTTGCTCGGCATGGGTGCCAGCCCCTATCTCACCGCCTTCTTGGTGCTGTTGTGGGCTGCGGGCCTGGGCCTCATCCTCGCCGCGGTGCTGCGGGAGCGCGATCGTTCGGGCTCGGACGACGCGGAGACCAACGTGGTCGAGGACGACGAGCAGGGCCGTCGCTGGCTCCACTAGGCCCCACGCGCGGAGCGACTTCGAGCGCCGGTTCCCTTCGGGGGATCGGCGTTTTTCGTGCGGTCATGGGTACAATTGATCCCGGCCCCATTTTTGGGGCGATTCCTGACCCCGCGCCGCACGCAGGTGTCCTACCCTCCGAGCGTGCGACGAACGGTCGCATTCTCGGAGGTTTGTCATGTTGTTCGCCGGTTCCATCCTGTCATTGCCCACGCTCCTGCTTCTTGCCACGCCGCCGGTCAGCGACTTCGCCACGGACCCGACCGACACCCCCGAGGGTGCGCTCCCGATGCAGCCGCAGCCCGGCGCGTTCCCACAGCAGCTCCCGGCCCCTGGTGCCCTCGACGGGCCCGACCACACGATGGCGCTGGGCGACAAGATTCTGTTCGTCAACTTCGACGGCGCGGACATGAACGCCTGCAACTCGGGGCCGCAGAACAACTGCTCGAATCTCTTCTTCGGGACAGTGCTGCCGTACAGCGGCGACGCGGCGAAGCGGGCCTCGGTGATCCAGATCGTCCGCACACGGCTGAACGACTTCGGGATCACGGTCACCGATACCCGGCCCGGCAGCGGTGACTACGACATGGAGATGGTGGGCGACTGGGCAGGCGTGGGCGACCAGGGTTTTGCGGGCGTTGCCCCGGGCCCGGTGGACTGCTTCGACAACCGCGGTGGGCAAGTTTCGTTCACGCTCGAGGCCTCAGGCTCGTCCGACGGGATGTCGGAGATCATCCTCCAAGAGGTCGCCCACACCTGGGGCCTGGAACATGTAGATGACCAAGGAGACCTGCTCTACCCAACCACGCAGGGGCAGAACAAGATCTTCAAAGACGAGTGTCTCACGATCGTCCGCCTCAACGACAACGGCTCCACCAGCCCCGTGAACGCGACGTGCAACCAGATGCACAGCCAGTTCTGCAGCAACAACGTACAGAACAGCTATCAAGAAATGCTCGCGTTGTTCGGGCCGGGCATTCCCGACACCACCGCGCCCACCGTGCAGATTCTCGAACCCACCGAAGGCTCCACCGTCGAGGGCGACGTGAACCTCAAGGTATCCTTCGAGGACAACCAGTCGCCGATCATCATCAACGCCACCATCACCATTGACAGCGACAGTCTCGACGAGCCGGTCGAGAGCGATGGCGCCTACGCCGGTCCCTCGGAGCTCGACTTTCCGATCAGCGGCCTCCCCAGCGGCGAATACACGGTCACGATCGACGCCGAAGATGAGGATGACAACCCTACGTCCGACTCGGTGACGTTCACGATCATTGGCGCCCCGCCAGCAGGCAGCGGCGGCGATGACAGTGGCGGAGATGGCAGTGGTGGCGACGACAGTGGCGGCGGAACCGGCGGTGGTGACGGCGGTGGTGGTGAGGCCGGCGGCGACGACAGCAACGGCGACGGCGGAGACAGCAACGGCGGCGGGGACGACAGCGGTGTCGAAACCGACAGCGCCGGCGCCGGCGGCGGCGACGACAGCGGCGGCTGTGCCGTCGAGACCCCGACGTCGGGCGTCGCCGGGGCAGCTCTGGGCCTGCTGGGCCTCGTCGCGTTCCGACGGCGCGACTGAGCCCGCGGCGCCGCACTTTTCAGACTCCTCGCTGAGGAG
>CAYGTG010000727.1:0-4747 GCA_964352485.1 uncultured Nannocystaceae bacterium
ATGGTCTACATCACGCACGTCCGCACGACCGGCGGAGAGCGCACCGAGCACATCACCCGCGTCCGCTGGGAGCAGCCCTCGCACGGTACCGCGCGCGAGTGCACCCGCGCCCAAATGGTCGACTTCATCCGCGAGGGCAACGACGTCTACGTTCGCGACGCCAAGGTCGTCGTGGTCCAAGCCAACCCGCCCTACCTGCGCACCGTCGCCGACGGCCGCGAGACCCACAACCTGCTCTCACTCCCGCGCTTCTGAGCACGAGCTCCTCGTCGACCCCGCCAACACGCCGAGAAAGGCCCCTCCGCGATGCTGTACATCACGCACATCCGCCTCGATGGTGGAGACAAAGCGCAACACATCACCCACGTTTTTTGGGAGCAACCGTCCAAGGATCGATCCAACGAATCCTTGCGTGCCGACGTCGTCATCTACATTCAGCACGGCGTCGACGTGCGCGTCCGTGGCAAGGGTGACGATATCAAGGTTGTGGTCGTCGATGCCAAGCCGCCCTTCCTGCAAACCGTCGACGACGACGGCCGCGAAACCAAAAACCTCCTCTCACTCCCACGGTTTTAGCCTCCGACCCGACGCGGCCAAGCAGCGGAGGGTCGGAGGCCCTGCTCGACGACGGCGCGGACCCTAGCAGCCTGTCGCTCAGGCCTGCGTCTCGAAGGGGAAGCTGCCGCGCAGATCGTCGAGCTGATCCAGTGAAGAAATCCCCGGGAGCAGGACCATGTGCTCTCGGCCGTCCGCCGCCTGGAGGTCCAGTCGGGCGAAGTCTTCGCTGGCGGGCGTGCTCGACAAGATGCCGGACGCGTCGCGAGAGCCGAGAATGAATCGAACCGCGGAGCGGATCGCGGCGCTGCGCTTGGGGTCCTGGACGAGCCGCGGGCCCGGCGTGGCATCGGCGGAGTCGACCAGGCGAACGGACACGGCCAAACCCTCGAGCGGACACTCAAAGGAGCTTCGGAGCCGCTGTTCGATGCGCACGACGCCGCCGCTGACCGACACCCGGACCCAGGTTCGCCGCACGGCAAAGACCACTCCGATTGCCATGAGCCCGATGACCACGAGCCCACCGACTGCGAGCAAGGGAGGAAGAGACACCGTGGAGTGGCCGATGATCCCCATCAGGTCCAGCCAGAAGTAGGTCGCGCCACCGACGAAGCCCGTCCCGAGCACCGCCCCGGTTCCGTAGGTGAAGGAGGTGTAGGTCCGGGTCACGGTGCGAGGCAACCGTGCGTCCGGCGAGGTTGTTCCCACCGGCCGACACTACCCCTGACGACGCAGGACCGCCACGGTAGTCTGTGGCGACCTTGCACGACCGTATGAATTTCGCGGATCTCAATCTCACGATCTGGCGCACCGCAGGATGCTGCGCGCTCCTGCTCGCGCTTCCCGTGGGCTGCGACCGCTCGGACGAGACGCCCGAGACGACGCCGACGGCGAAACAGAAGGCGCCGCCACAGAAGACGCAGGAGGACAAGCCGGCGAAAGACGTGGAGGCGCCAGCGACTCCAAAACTCGAGCCCGAGCCCGAGCCAAAGCCGAAGTCAAAGCCCGAGCCGGTCGCATTCGCGAAGACGCAGCCGTGCACCATCACGACCAAGAGCACCGATCCCAAGGCCAACCTCGAGTGCTTCGAGATCCGGGCGCTGCAGGTCGCCGGTCACGCCCAACGGATCTGCTTTCCGATCCAAGCCCCATACACCTACGAGTACGACGAGCAGGGCCGCATCCTCAACGACGGGCTCTACAAATACGAACATGGAGAGGACGGCAACGCGAAGTCGACCTGGATTGGAGACGGCAAGCCGACCATCGCCACGGTGAAGTTCGACGCGGCCGGGCGCATGGTTCAGCGCGGAGATGCCCGGTACACGTTTGACGAGGCGGGGCGCTTGATCAAGTCGGACTACGGCAAGCGCTTCACTGCGGTCAAGTATGCGTCGGACGGCACGTTCGTCTCCGATCACAACTATCCCGACAGCGACGAGGAGTGTGAATCCGACCTCTTTGTCGTCACGAAGAACGAGTTCGGGCAGACCCTCACCGAAGAGTATGGCGGCTGCGAGATCAACGAATCCGCCCGCAAGCTGAGCTTCGAGTACGACGCGGCCGGACGCCCGACGCACATCGACATCGAGCTGATCACCGGCGAGGAGTCTGATGGCTCGGTCGAAGCGACGGTGGATGTGTCCTACGCCTGCCACGACTGAGCGGCGCGCAGCGGGTTGCACGGCGGAGTCCTCAGGCCCGCTCACGCCGGTTCGAGGTCTCTGTGCAGGAGAACAGAGCTCTGGAGGCCCACCCGAAGCTTCGATAGACTTCGTCGATGCGATTCGGATGGGCGATGTTGTTGCTCCTGTCGATGGCCTGTGACGCAGGCTCGGAGGGCGGGACCGCAGGCTCGACCGGAGCCGTTGTCGCTTCGAGCTCCAGCTCGGGCTCGACCGGCGAGGCGTCATCATCATCGTCATCCTCCACCGGCGAGCCCGGGCCGATCTACGCACCGCCGTTCCCGACCTGCCGGCGCGAGTGCAGCTTCGCGGCGGACTGCTGCCCGGCGGGGCTCGACCCCTGCCCGTCCAACGAGTTCCCCGCGAACTTCGGGTGCGCGGGCGGACTGTGCGTCCCGGCACCCTGCGAAAACGACGACCAGTGCGAATCCCTCACGCCTGGATCCACCTGCCACGATGTCGACGGAGTTCCGCAGTGCGTCGTGACCTGCCAAGATGACGAACCCTGCGCCGCACTGGGCAACGGCTTCGCCTGCGGTGGCGAGACGACCCAGGGGCAGGGCTACTGTCGCGAGCGCTGCGACGTCGGACAGCCCTGCCTGCTGGACACCTGCAACCCCGAAGGTGTCTGCGTCTGCGAGAGCGACGACCAGTGCATCAACGGCTTCTCGTGCGATGCCGAAGCCGGCGGTTGAACCCACGGCGTTCGCCACCCCCACAAACCTGGTTATGCTGTAGTCCGCGTGTTCGGCTTCCTCGCGTTGGCGCCCACGCCACTGTCTCCTCCCACGCCGCCGGCGGCGGTCGAGTTGGTGTGGGACGCACCCAAGGGATGTCCCAGCGGGGCGGACGTCGAAGCCCTCTACGAGGCCTTGCTGCTCAGTGAACCGACCGGCACGGGCACGTTGGAGGCCCACGCGGTGGTCACCCGCACCAGCCGCGGCACGTGGCGGCTCGAGCTGACGACCCGGATCGATGGCTACACCGACGTCCGAAAGCTCCGCGGGGCGAGCTGCCAGGACCTTGCGGAAGCCACCGCCACCCTGTTTGCCTTTGCGCTGGAGCCCGCGCTGCACGACCCTGCGGCCCCGCCAGCGCCTGCGCCCGAACCCGAGCCCGAACCCAAACCTGAGCCGGCGCCCAAACCTGAGCCGGCGCCCGAAACCGAGCCCGAGCCCAAGCCTGGGCCTCCGCCTGCTGAGCTTGCAACCGACGCTCCCGCTGCGAAGAAGCGCCGCCGGCTGTTCGCAACGCTGTCCGTGGGCCCGGAGTTTGGATCCACGCCGAGCGCAACCGCCCGGATTGCGGCGGGCATGGGGTTCACCTGGCGATGGGCACGCCTCGAGGCGGATTTGGCATGGCTCGCACCGCGTCCCGGCCCAGCGCGCCTTGGGGACACACAGGTGCAGTCGGTCGTCGGCCTGGTCCGGGGCTGCGGATTTCCCGGGGGCGTCACG
This sequence comes from uncultured Nannocystaceae bacterium, assembly GCA_964352485.1. Taxonomy (GTDB): domain Bacteria; phylum Myxococcota_A; class Polyangia; order Nannocystales; family Nannocystaceae; genus CAJXVA01. The sequence continues at coordinate 3,698 of CAYGTG010000727.1, forward strand.
TGGCGGTTTCCAGTCTGCGCGGGGGTGGAGATTGGCGCGACGATCGTTCGACCCGACCCAGGGCAACAGACCCAATCCGGCTTTCGCGCGGGTCCGATGATCAGCGCCGGCGCCATCCGCAGGTTCGACCGGCTGGGCCTCTTCCTCGCGGTGGAAGGCGTGGGCGCCGTCGTGCGGAGCGAGTTCCAACTCGCCAACGACGTGATCTACACCCCCGCGACTGGGGCGCTCCGACTGCTGGCGGGGCTGGAGATCGGTTTTTTCTGAGGCCCGCACATGGATCCACCGGTGGCCGGACATGGCGCGAGTGCATCGATGCAGAGCGCCGCCAACTTCAAGGACCTCTACGAGGAGCACTACGGCTTCGTATGGGCAACGGTGTGCCGTTTCGGGGTTGCCCCGATGCTGGCCGAGGACGCGGTGCAAGACACGTTCATCGTCGCCTACCGCAGGCGAGCCGCGTTCGATGGACAAAGCCCCAAGTCGTGGCTGTACAGCATCGGGCGGCGCGTCGCGAGCAACTACCGACGGACCCGGGGGCGGCGCGAGTCACGTCATGCCGCGGCGTCCGACTTCGTGAAGCCTGCCAGCGATCTGGAATCGGACCTCAGCGCGAAGGTCTCGCTGGAGCGGTTTCTGGACTCCCTCAACCCCAGGGATCGCGAGCTGTTTGTGCTCTCAGAGCTCGACGGACTCACCGGCCCAGAGCTCGCGGCCACGCTGGGTCGCAAGCTTCCCACCGTGTACGGCCGGGTTCGGATCCTCCGGCAGCGCTTTCAACACTCCGTCGGCGCCCAGGACGCGACGCTGCAGTCGGCCAAGCAAGATCGGCCCAGGGCGAAGGCGAGCGGGTGGATGTTGCTTCAGTCGGCACTGACCGGCTCTGGCGCGGTGGGGGGGTCCAAGCTCGCCGTGGGCGCGGTCGCCCTCGCAGCCGCGGCGCTGGTGTCGGTCGGTGTGGCGGTCAACCACGACCCGCCGGGGGATCCCACGCCTGCAGCTGAAGCCCAGGTGGCAATTGGGGCCACCGCCAGCGAGCCGGACCGGGCC
>CAYGTG010000728.1:0-4737 GCA_964352485.1 uncultured Nannocystaceae bacterium
CCCTCACGCCGATCGCTTGAAACCCGGAACGGACTTAAGATCTGCGGTACTAGTTGAAACTTTTGCTGTTGATGCGGACAGCCTCTGCGGGGACATCGCGTCCATTGCCGTAAACGATCCATCCGGAACCTTCGACGTCCATGTCTACCGCCCACAAGTGACAGGGACAACAAACTGGCCGACCGATGAAGACTACTTGCGCCCTTGGGTTCTTCTTCAACACGGCAGCAGTCAATCCGCCACAAGCTACAATCACATCGTGGAACCGCTTGTCGAGCAAGGCTTCGTCGTTTTCGCTGCACAACACAGCCAGACTGTACAGTCGCCGGAGTGGCAGGGTCGCGCCGACCAAATCTCTTGCAACCTGCGCTGGATCAACGATGTCTATTCTGATCGCGACGAGCTCGGGAGCTGTTTCGGACTTATTGGGCACAGCAGCGGCGGGGCGGGAGCGCTCGTCGCAGCCACGGAGCGAGGGCTTTCTGAGACGGATCCGGTTGGTGCTATTGTCGCGATTGCGCCTGGCACACCACCGCAGGAGCAGACCTTCGAACCGATCAACGCTGAACTGAACGTACCCCTGCTGGTCTTGCTGGGAAGCCGGGACCCCCAAACCGGCATACGCGGAATCGAATCATACGATTTGCTCTCCGATGAGGGAAGGCTGGATCGCGCTCTCGAAGTTCCTGGAAGTTCTCCGATCGCGACAGGCGAAAAAGCCTTCGTGTGGGCATACGACGTGTCTCACAACGCGTTCGGCGGCGCCTTTCCGGGTGCAAACTCTGGGGACCCCTTCAACGAGAACAACCTGGACATCGCTGCGATGGGTGCGAAGGGCAATGCGGTGGCTGCAGCGTATGTCCCGGCGTTCATTTTCTGGCAGTTCTTTGGAGCCGGCGCCTCAGACAACCCCTATCGACCTCTGTTCGCAGACAAGGAGATTCCGTCGGCGCTCGATGTTCCGGCGTGGTGGCAGTATCTCCCTCAGTCCGACGGGGAGCCTCTTGTCACCACCGCCTACCAAGCCGGCGACCGTCGTGGCATCGGCGTACAGAGGTTCGATATCGACACGTTTGAAGAGTCCGCGGTTGAGGCTGACTACGCCGGGCTAGGCGCGCGCGCGATATCCGACGGAGTCGACAGCTCTTTAGGTGTTAAGCGCGACCTCTACGACATCCTCCTTCCCGCGAGCACGTACAACCGCGCTGTTCGTTTGCAGTGGTTTGACACCGGGAATAACCCGGAAGGGACGATTGACTGGGAGTTTGCACCTCCTTCGTTCCCCCCAACGCACTTGAGCTTTCGTGCAGAGAACGTCTTCGAGGATTGGGAGATCGGCCCAGCAACCTGCCAAGCGAACTCAACAGAAGTCCCGCTTACCTTCGACGTCGCCGTACGCGACACCGCGGGGAACGTAGCGCGCGCACGAGTCGAAGACCTCGTAGTCCAGGACCACGGGTTCACCTCCGTCGTCATTTGCTCCGCAAACAGAGCAATGCAGACCATCAATATTCCGCTTGCGTGCCTCATCCCGGACCAGGGATCGATGCCGCTGGACCTGAACGCAATCGACGGTGTCGAACTCTTCCTGGGCGACTTCGGGGCGTCACAGTCGGGTGACATGATCATCGACTCGGTCGCGCTCACAGCATCTCCTGAGGAAAGAACCTCTGCTCCCATCTGCGACGCATATCTGGAAGCACCACCTCAAAGCTCCTTCGAATGCGCAGCCTACCGCCCAGCGGACTCGGTTTCGTATTCGAGCGATCCTTCCCCGGACCCTGGGGACCCGATCGGTGAACTGTGGGTTGACGGGGACTTTGCCAACCACATCGCAAGTCGCCCGTCAGTCGTGACAGCGTGCGATGACGCTCGCTACGAGCTCCGGAATGTAACAGCCGACTCGGACGGCGATGGGGTTGGCGACACGACCCACGAGGTTCGCGTGCTGACCTCTGTGAGCCCAGACGACCTGGTCTTTCAACTTGGCCTCGACGAGGACGACGCTGCGATCACCATCAACGAGCCAGGGAAGCCGCCGGAAAACGGAGTTGAACTCTACGACTACGGATCGATCGTTGAAGCGTACCGTCGCTTCCGAGCACTCGACCAGCTCGAAGTACGACTGCTTCGAGAAGATGGTTCAGGCCTACATGAACCCATCTTGCTCGGGGCGGATGTTCCCTCGAAGGTTGACTCTCCCGCGGGTCCGTCTATCCCCTCGCTCTACACGCTTCCAACGGGTGCGACCTACGTCTCAAGCTCCACCGACCTGGTCAACGCGCTGGCGCTTCCCACGGGCCAAGACATCATCGTCGCTGACGGCGACTACACGTGGACCGGACCTGTCACGGTTGCGGGCCCACACCGGCTGTGGTCCGAAACGCTTCTTGGAGCGACGGTCCACTTCGGGCTGACCTACGCGGGCAACGCCAACCGGACCGGCGGCCTTGAGCTTCACGGTCTGGCCTTCCAGGTCGACGACGCCAGCATGGTCCCTGCCGGTGTTGGCTCCACCCACGTTCTATTTACCTGGGGCCAAGGCGGCGAGGATGTGTTGGTCGAAGACTGCACCTTCGACGGGGCCCTGACCATCGGCGACGCTGTCGGCGCGTTCGCTCCGAACGGCCTCGTCGTACGACGGACCGAGATCTCCAACTTCTGGGGTTACGGCATCATCGCCAAACAAGGCGCCGCCGGAACAGTTCTGAGTTCGGAGCCACTTCTTGAAGATCTCCAGATCCGATCGGTGTTCGGGGCGAACCCGGGATCCAGCAACGGCGCCTGGGAGAACGGCATACTCCTGGGCAACAACGGGACGATCCGGCGGGTCGACATCCGTGATGTTGGGTGGTCCGGGATCCAACTCTACAACGACGCGACCGGGGTCAGCATCGAGGATGTGTTCATCGACTACGCCGGGCCGGGGGTTTGGGAAGCATCGTACACGCAGGCGCGTGGTGCCGGCATTTGGCTGGGGCAGTCCCACGACGTGAGTATCGACCGTGTGCGCATCGAGTCGCACGTGTTTTTGGGGGTCAACGCGCATTGGGACCAAGGCAACGCGGACCCGTTCCTGAACACCACCCCGCCCCGGAACTACAACATCACCATCTCGGACCTGTATTCGCGAGCCTACAAGATCGGCGTTCACCTCGACCTCGGCGTCGAGGACACCATCATTCGCTCGTCGCGCTTCGAGCACTCCTGGATGGCGGGCATCCTCGACAACAACCAGTTCGAGGACGACTGGGGCTGGCACCCGTGCGCAGGTGGTGAGGATGTGTGCTTGGAGAGCCTCAACCGGACCGAGGGCATCGATTGCTACCTCCAAGACGGAGCTGATTGCATAGCCCACCATCACAACGGGGGAGCGAGTGCCAACCCGCCCGCGAACTGGTCCTCCCATCCCGACGACTACCTCCAGCCGGGCGGACTCTGGAACCGAAACGATGCTGCATACCCCACTGACCCGGGCGGCGGCGGAGACTCGAGCGGGGGGCAGGTTGACTCAAGCACGTCAGGGTGAGGACCCGGTACGGGCACGTGAGCGACCCCTGCGACTTGCGTTCGTAGAGGGCTACCAACCCATCGGACGTCTCGAGCGGAACACTCACCGAATGCCGCTCGTCCACGGGAGGGGTCCATTGCAAGAGTTCTTCGGCCCTTGGTGAATTCCCGTGACTGGGTTTGCCTCGAACCAAGATGTAAGCGTATAAGTAGCGTTTAAGCGAAATGAAGTGGGAAAAAGCCGGTGTGGAGGAGTATGGCTTCCCGCCGGCGAGGGCGGTGGTGTCGCAGCGGGCCAGCGGGCGGCTGTGGATTGGGCAAAGCGCGGCACAGCGAAGGCATCGGCGGCGAAAATCGGGTCCGAGGCGGACCGCCGAGCCACCGGGGCCAAAATCCAGGCACGCCGACACGAGCGCTGTCCAAAGCGGCGCGCATCCTCCGGCTGAGCCCGGCTGAGCCCAGAGCGTTCAGGGCACAGCCGAGAACAGCACGAGTTGTCCGCTCGCAGGCACACGCGGCGGTGGCCGAGCACCATGAAGCTCGGCCGCGATCTCCTCCGGCCTGGTGACAAACCGAGTCACCTTCACGGGCCCGCTACACCGGGCGCACACCGAGATGTCGATGCGAAAGACCCGGGCCAGCAGCGTCATCCAGGACAGCCGAGACGGGCAGCATCTCGCAGCTGAGTCTCGAGCAAGGTGGTGGTGGCAAGGACCTCGAGGTGTCCGTGAGGGACAAACAGTGCGAGCTGCTTGGAATCGGGCGCAGCTTCGTCAGGGCAAGGCACCACCGCCGAGCGCAGTGCGTGGTGAGCCGACAGGACGCCGTAGTACAGAACCGTGTGTGCCCTCGGCGGAGGCACGAGGGCACACAGCCGGGCCAGGAAAGTGTGCGGGCTCATCTGGGCATAGGTCGCCCCGAAGCGGTTGGGTTTCTTGAAGTGCACCCGAACCTGCCCGTCGGCGGTGCGCTGCACGGCATCGAGTGCGAAGGGCGGCCGCAGGAGATAGCGGCAGACTCGCTCGAGGCGCTTGCGGTCTCGGCCGTCCACCGTGACGGCCGCGTGCAGCTGCATGCCGAAGCCGCGCACGAGCATCGGCGAAGCCGGTCTCGACTCGCAGGGCACGGGTCCCACCGCACGCAGCGGCAGGCCGAGCTGGACGCAGGCCACGAGCGCCTCGTCCACAGGCTCGCTCTCGCCCTCGAGGTGCTCGGTGAGGTCCGCGT
>CAYGTG010000729.1:0-4724 GCA_964352485.1 uncultured Nannocystaceae bacterium
CACGATGTTCGAGGCCGCCGCGAGCCGGCCGTGGGTCGCAAGCTCGCGACCGGATTCGAGGCGGTCACCGCAGCCGCCGAGGGTGACCCGGTTGCGTTCAAACGCAAACCGCAGCCCGCCGAGCAGTGAGTCGGGGTCGTCTTCGAGGGGGGAGAGGAGGTCGAGTTCGTCGAGCTCGACCGGCTCGCTCCCATCGGGAGGCAGCACCACGACCCGCAGCGGGGGCTCGCCGCTGTCGATGATGCGGGCCCGGGTCCTCATCCTGCGAGCGCGGGAGGCGTCCGTGCTCTCGATGCGGTCTGCCAGCGCTCGGGCGAGCGTCGCTGCATCCGCAGGCTCGCCCAGGTATCGGCGAATCTCGTGAAGGTTGGTCAGGTAGGCGACCGTGCCCTCTTGGTCGTCGGCCTCTCGGCACATCGCCAGCGCCCGGGAGGTGGGATCAGATGCGCGCTCGACCAAGCCGGCGTTGAAGTAGGCACCGCCGAGCATTCCGAGGGTCACCGGCAGGTACTCGTCGACCCAGCTGCCACGCACGCCTTCGGTCTCGTCGACGATGCTTTGCAGCATCGTGGCCGCTTCCCGGTGCTTGCCCTCGTCCAGGAGCGCCTGTGCGGACTCGAGGCCGTTGTGCCAGCGCTCGAGCGGGCCCGCCTCTCCCTCAGCGCGGTCGCGACCCATCAAGTGTTCGAGCAGATCTGGACGCCCGAGGGTGTCGGCGAACACGCGGGCGATGCCCAGGAGTCCAGCAACGTACTGGTCGAGCGTGCTTCGGTCCTCTCGCCAAGCCGGAGGAACCGTCTTCCAGGCCCGAAACTCTCGTTCGATGTGACCGCGGTGCTCGAGGCACAGCTGTGCGAGCGCGTCTTGATCCCCTTGTTGAACGAGGGCGATCAAGCGATCGAGCAGGTCTTCGCTTGGGGTGGAAGTGTCGGTCACGGAGCGCATCCCAGTGGCTCGTAGACATACCACTCGAACGCCAACGAGTTGTTCCCCCCGGCCGGCGCGACGGCGTCGTAGATCCGAATCTGGGTCGTTGTCAGTGGCGGGTCGAAGCTGAACTCCAGGTCGCCGGACTCGCCGGCGAACGTGGACACAGTGACCCAACTCGCGCCCGACCAATACTGCACGTTGCCCCCGGCGAGGCCCCGGGATAGGGCTTGGCATCCGCCCGCCGCGAGTCCATCGATGAACATCGATCCAATCAGTTGCGGGGTCGCCCAGGTCAGCTGAAGAAACGCCCCCGAGGGGGTCGAGCTGTTGGTGATCCACCCGAAACAACTCAGGCACCCAGCAGGGCAGGACTCCTCCCCGTTGCCATCGATCCATGCGCCGGGCCCGTAGACGCCGATGCCGCCGCCCGAACTGCTCGCGGTGGCGCTCGTGGCCAGGTTGGTGCACGTGCAGTCGGTGTCCGCGACGGAGCATCCGAGGGGACAACAGCCGTCGCCACTGGTGCAGGCATCGATGACTTCGATCGAACACGCGCCGGTCGAGGGCTCGCAGGTATCGAGGGTGCACGCCTCGCCGTCGCTGCAGGTGATGGGGGCCCCCTCGAAGCAATCCAACAACGGGTCGCACAGCTCGCTTCCGTTGCAGAGGTCGGCGTCGTCACAGGCGGCGTCGCTGGGCATGTTCGTGCACGCCCCCGTCGCCGGGTCGCAGGCGTCGAGCGTGCATCCGACCCCGTCGTCGCAGTCCACCGGCACGCTGGCGCACTCGCTGTTGACGCAGTTGTCCTCGGTGCACGGGTCCGCGTCGTCGCAGTCGTCCGCCAGGACGCAGGACACGGACGGACCCGTTGTTTCCCCGCTGGCGGGCGAGCTCGGATCGGAGGGGTCCGTTGGGCTCGTTGGGCTCGTCGGACCCGTGGGCGGCGACCCGCTGGTCTCTCCGAGGGAATCGGCCGTCGTCCCCGCACCGCCCTCCGAGGTCCCGCCGGTTCCGCCGGCGCTTGTCTCCGAGCCCGGCACAGTGTTGGTGAGATTGATCGCGCCGGCGGACTCGCTCTCACCACCGGCACAACCAGACAACAGGATCCCGCCCAGAACTGCTCCAACCGTGGCCTTTCGGCCCCCGCTCCTGTCTTGCATCAAGGGATCGCAAGTTTACTATAGAGGTCCGCGCACCGCCCCGCGGGGGGCGCGGCAGGTGCACCTCTGTTTTTCATATCTTTCAAGTGTCTGCAATTGTAGATATTTTTGGCTGCCCCGGGGGCCGTGAGCTCGGGCCGAGGGCCACTGCGACTGCGCCCGGTCCTGACGTGGCTCCGTTCGTGAGGCGGAACCAGACCTCGCCTGCGAACAGCGCTTGATCCCAGAGCCGTTCTGTCTATACTCGGCCGCCCCTCGCACGTGTGCGAGGCCTTCGCATTTTGGCGCACCCGGACTGCGCGCAGTCACTGCCTCCGTTGGGGCCGCCACTCGAGAACGAACTAAGGATTCGGCATCCATGCCCACCATTCAGCAACTCGTCCGCAAGGGACGCGAGCGTCAGGTCACCAAGAAGACCGCTCCCGCCCTCAAGGCATGCCCACAAAAACGCGGCGTCTGTGTCCGCGTGTACACCAGCACCCCGAAGAAGCCGAACTCGGCGCTTCGAAAAGTCGCTCGTGTTCGCCTCACGAACGGAATGGAAGTGACCAGCTACATCCCCGGTGAAGGTCACAACCTGCAGGAGCACTCCATGGTGCTCATCCGCGGCGGTCGCGTCAAAGACCTGCCTGGTGTTCGCTACCACGTCATCCGTGGAACGCTCGACACCACGGGCGTCTCCGGTCGTCGGCAGCGCCGCTCCAAGTACGGGACCAAGCGTCCTAAGTAGGCCGCAGCCTACGCTCAGGCCTACTTTCAGGAAGACTACGAATGTCCCGCAAAACGGTCAATCGCAAGCCTCGCCCCCTTCTGGAGATCCGATACACGGATCACCCGGCGGATGTGAACCGGCAGATCAACAGCTTCATCAACGGCATCATGCTCGACGGCAAGAAGAGCACCGCGGAGAAGATCGTCTTTGGCGCTTTCGAGATTATCTCGGAGAAAACCAAAGACGATCCCGTCAAGGTGTTCGAGAAAGCCGTGGCGAACACGCGTCCGCGACTCGAGGTCCGGGCTCGGCGTGTCGGTGGTTCCAACTACCAGGTGCCCGTCGAAGTCCGCCCCGAGCGGAGCCAGACGCTCGCCTATCGGTGGCTCATCAACGCCTCGCGGGCACGCCCCGAGAAAACGATGAGCGAGAAGCTCGCCAACGAGATGCTCGACGCAGCTCAGAGCCGCGGCACCGCGGTCAAGAAGCGCGAAGACATCCACAAGATGGCCGAATCCAATAAGGCCTTCGCGCACTACCGCTGGTAGCTGCACCCGTTCTCGAATCTTTCGAACTTGCGAAGGAAAGCGGCGAGCCTCTCCCACTTGGAGGGTCCGCCGCTTTTGTCGTGGTTCTGGGCGGCCTGGCCGAAAACGCCCGGTGAGATCCGAGGCGCGCGTGGCAGGTTCGAGCGCGCGCGCCTTCTCCGCCGCTTCGCTGAGCTGCTGTACTCAGGGCGTAGGCCCGTCTCCGGCCCCGGATCCGGAGGGGAGGCGGCCAGCGGAAAAACGGTGTTGCTGTTGGCACTGAACTGTCTATACTCGCGGCCCTTGCACCGATGTAGGTGCAGGATCCACTTTCGGAGTCGACTCGTTGCTCTAACGCCGTTCCCAACACTCTTGCCAACGCCCTGCACGGCGCCGTGAACTTCCCCTGAATCAGCCTCTGATTCAAAGAGTTCCAGCGACCATCCAACGTGCACCGGCCGCGGCCGCGACAGACCCCGTCTGTCCACCCGGGCCCTCGAACGCCACACCCCCTCCGCCGCTAGGTTGGAGCTGGATGGCGGACCGAAGCGGCCCGCTCGGCGCATCCGTTCTCTCGTCTCCGCTTCCTCCCAGTCCCCCCTCCCGTCATGGTCGACAACAACACCATCGCCGCCACCCGCGACATCGGCATCATGGCCCATGTCGACGCTGGCAAGACGACCACGACGGAGCGCATCCTCTTCTATACCGGCCGCTCGCACCGCATCGGCGAAGTCGACGACGGCGCCGCCACCATGGACTACATGGTTCAGGAGCAGGAGCGGGGGATCACGATCCAGTCGGCAGCCACGACCTGCCACTGGGACGAGCACCGAATCAACATCATCGACACCCCCGGACACGTCGACTTCACCGTCGAGGTGGAACGGGCACTCCGTGTTCTCGATGGTGCCGTCGCTGTGTTCGACGCGGCGGCAGGCGTGGAGTCCCAGTCGGAGACGGTGTGGCGCCAGGCAAGTCGCTACGGCGTCCCGCGCATTGTCTTCATCAACAAGTTCGACAAGGTCGGCGCGAAGCTGTCGATCACCATCGACAGTCTCAAGGAGCGCCTCGACGCGCACCCGCTGATCATCCAGCTTCCGATCGGGGCGGAAAACGACTTCTCCGGTGTGGTCGACCTGCTGGAGATGCAGGTCCTGCACTTCACCGGCGATGCTGGGGAGACCGTCGAGAAAACGCCGCTGACCGAGGCCATCGACGGCCCGCTGTTCGCCGAGGCGACCGCGGCCCGGGCTGCGCTCGTCGAGTCCCTGGGCGAAGTCGACGAAGCGATCATGGAGATGTACCTGGAGGACGAGGGAGCCAGCATTGGCGCTGCCGACCTCAAGGCTGCGCTCCGCCGGGCAACGCTTCAGCTCAAGGGCTTCCCGGTTC
>CAYGTG010000730.1:0-791 GCA_964352485.1 uncultured Nannocystaceae bacterium
CGAGGGATCTTCATGTCGTCGTAGGCGGTGGTCTGGTGTCGCATCCAAGCGATGGACGGTCGCTGTCCGCTCTCGCACGCGCTCGAGGCCGCAGCGGGCTCCACCGAGGTTGCCGAGGCGCCCAAGTCGGAGCACCAAGAGGCGGCAGAGATCATCGAGATCATGATCTGAGGCTCACCACGGCGTGTCGCCGGGGGTGAGTTCGATCGAGACCGGGCCGGCCACGTGCTCGCCACTGAAGGCGTAGAGGTGCCAGATGCCGGGGGCTTTGGGGAGCGGATTGTCTCCGAGCAGGTTGACCGAGAATGCACCGTCGCCTCCGGCCTCGACGGTGTGGACAAACGGGTCCGCACCGCCCATCCCCACGATGTGGACCTTGGACGCGGCGGCCGCCTTCCCCGACAGCGACACGGTCCCGCCCGGTTCGGTCTTGGCCCTCCCTGGGCCCTGCAGCGTGAGGGGCGACGGCTCGGGGGGTGCGGGCGCAGGGTCCTTGCCGTGTCGGATCGTGATCCCGTTGGAGATGTGTTCTCCATACGCGACGTACAGCCGGACATCGCCGTCCCAGGCGGTTTTTCGAAGTCGTGTCTGCGCATCAAAGGAGAACGACGACCCCTCGAGCACATCCTGGGCCGGACCGCCCTTCTGTCCCTTCTGCTTCGGCTCTCGAAGCGCGGGGCTCGCCTCGAGCGCACCTGCGCAGACGGCGATGACCGCAACCCGGTTCTCGAACGCCTCGCGAGCCTCCGGAAACCGAACGAACGCTCCGACGACCGGCACAGCATTCGTCT
>CAYGTG010000730.1:801-4719 GCA_964352485.1 uncultured Nannocystaceae bacterium
GAGCGCGTCCAACAAGGTGTCGGCCGCGTCGGCCGCCCCCTCACCCAAGAGCGCCTCGTCCGTCGCCCCCGAGGCATGAATCTGTGGTGTTCGGTCAGGCATGGGCTCTACGCTCGGAGTCTCCGCGGCGGGCGTCGCCGCAGGAGTGGGCTTGGTGGGCGCGGGTTCTGTTGTGGGCGCGGGGTCACACGCAAACCACACGGCCGCGAACAACAGCACGGGTGCACGTGTCATTCGCCCCTCGGAGGAATTCCAAGGGGAACAGGGCCGAAGGATTGGTCCCGGGAGAAGGCGGTGAAGAAGTATGTGCCTGGTGACTGTTGGACGCCGCTGACCGCGAACAGGTCGATGTTGAAGAACCCTGTCACGAGGCCCCCGTCGGAGGCGACCGGATCGAAACTCGGAACCCGCAGCGGGAGGACCACCGGCCCAACAACGCGGGTTCCTGTCGCGATCAGGTGGATCTTGACCACGGCGGTCGCTCCGGGCGCGCCGACCTCGACCAAACGGCCCGTCTCAGGATTGAAGGGTACCCGCTCGACTCCTGTCGCCGGAAGGCGGAACGACCCGCGGAGAACGCATCGCCGCCCCTCCCCGGGCTCGGCAACGCGATCGACCGTGAAGCTGATGCCCACCGCGTCCGGAACCTCGGGCGAGCCTTCCCGGTGTCGGTAGTTGGGGAAGGGATCGATGCCACCATCAAGCGCCCGATCGATCGCGCCCCGGATCACAGGGAGCGGCGGCCAAACGGCGTCCGGCGGCGTCGCATCCCGTACTTCCCTGCGAGTCTCGACGTAGGCCTCGACAGCATCATCTCGAAAGTCCGTACTCAACGCACCGATGCGCGTCTGGCACGGGTTCGACCGCCGCTCTCGAATCAGCGCCCCCAGAGTGAACGTGCCCCGCGACCACGGGATCCCGAGTTGCGCGGCCGCATCGGCAACGCTGAAGCTCCCCTCGAGGCCAGGTTTAGGCGGGTTCTCGACCGTTTCTCGCGCCGGTTTTTTGTCCGTTCTCAGCGCCGGGCCGACAAACGCGACGTTGTCCTCGTGGCGCACGGCGACGAGGATCAAAGCCCGCTCGAGATCAACTTGGGCTGCTTCGTGCAACGTGCGCACATACAGCACCGCGAAGGGAAGCGTCTTGCGTTGGTCGACCGAGGCCTCTCGCGGAGCGTCAAGCTGCAGCGTCGTGTCCTCGGCATCGATGCGTTCATCGACCAGGGCCTCCGCGTTCTTTCGCGGTTGTGCCCAAAAATCGTGATCCGAGAGTCCGAATCTTCCGTTGTCCATGCGTGGCTATGCCGTGACTTCCGCGGTGGTTCTCGTTAGTGCAGCGAGGAGATGCCGTCGGCGAGCACGAACGGCTTGCAGATGTCGCAAAATTTCCCCGTGCAGGCCGTATTGTCCTCACCATACATGACGCACGTGCACTCGCTCGCGCTTTCGAAGTCGCCCTGATACGGACTGCCGACCTTGCCCGCTCCGCCAGCGTAGTTGTCGTCGGACATCCCGTCGGCACAGTGCCCTCCGCTGTGACCGTTGCCCGTGTACGCGCGGGCGTGGTTGGTCGTCTTGAGGCCGGCCGCCTTCTCACCCGCGGTGGTCGGGACCTGGTTGAGGGAGTGGCCGAGCTCGTGGGTCAGCGTGTCGTTGATCCCGATGCTCGTCTGGTCGATCACGATCAACTGCTTGTAGTCGTCTGACTCGCCCAGATACGGGCCCTTCATCTTGTCGACCTTGACCTTCACCTTCACCTTCTTGGTGGCATCGGTCCCCAGGTAGTCCAGCGCGGCCTGCGGCAACTTCACCGTGAAGGACCCCTGGTCGATCCACACATCCGCGGCCGCCAGGTTTCCTTTCTCGGTGCTTCCATCGGCCTTCCATGAGCCCGAGATGAACGAGTTCGCGTCGGTGTCCAGCGCTCTGGGAAACAGCCCCGAACCAACCTTGTGCGTGACGCCGACGACGTCCGAAGCGTCGCTCCACTTTACCTTGTCATCTTTGCCACACTCCAAAGCCCCGAACGTCTTGTAGTCCCCAGCATCGTACTGGCGATGGCAGCACAGCACATGCACCTGCCAGGGGGTATGAGTGTCGACGAACTTGGTGTGATAGTGGGCGCTGTTGTAGCTCCCAATATTGAGGAGCTTGTCGGCTTCGCCCAACCAAGCTCCGTCGAACCAGGAAACCCCGGTCGGAGCCTCGTCGGTCTCGGCGATTTCGACCGTCTCGCCCTCCTTGAGATACTCGACGTAGACCTCAGCGAGGGCGTCCACCATCCGCGTGAGGTCGGGCTCGGCCGCACCGGCGGGCATGGTGAGCTGGTACCAGACGCGGCGCCAGTTCTCGACGAACAGCGTCGAATCTTCGCACGCCTCCGTGATTCCCACCATGATCTGCGCCTTGTCCCCGCCGGCGGCTCCGAGCTCGACCTCGAACTCTGCAGCACCGGTGTCGTCGAAGGTGACGGTCCCCTTGGCCTCGCCATCGCCGTCGGGCTCGACGGTCGCCCCACCGGCGATCAACGCCGGCTTGGGCGAGTTCCGCTTCGAGTTGTCGTCGTGGAACTTGACCTTGATGTGGATCGTGTCGCCGGGAATGCCCGGGATGCACTCATCCTCCGTGATCCCGCCGATCGCCAGTTTGATCTTGCTGGCCTGGTTCGGCGTCTTTCCGTCGTCATTCTTGAGGTTGACGAATTGCTTGTGGGGCTTGTCCTGCGCCGTGGCGGCTGCGTCGGGCGTGGCGATGATCGCCTTGTATTCCTTCTTGGTGACCTTGGCTTCCCGCAGCCGTCCAACCTCGGTGGTCCACTCGTCGACCGAGCATGGGGATCGCACCGTGACGGAGGCTTTCCCCGTCCCATTGATCGGCAGCGGGACCTCGCCCTTGCTGTCGGTGACGTAGATCTTGTCTTTGGTCTGGTTGAAGGTGATCGGCACGCCCTTGAGCTCGGCGCCCTCGCTGTCGACCGCCTTGAAGGTCGCGGTCTTGAGCCAGACCTTGAAGTCGCCGCCGGGGTACGCGTTCCCCTCGCAGTCGACCTTGTAGCTAAACGTGTAGAAGTCCTCGTCGTCCTTGCACTTGGGCAAGGTGATCGTGGTGGAGACCTTCTTTTTTCCCGCCTCTTTGCCTCCGAGCTCCAGCTCGGCGGCCTCGAGGGTGTCCGCCCCGCCTTCTTGTTCGAACTCGAACTTGGCTTTCGCCCGGTCGCCCTTCCCGCGAGCGATCCAAGCGGTCAGGGTCAGTTTGCTTTCCTCGAAGACGTTGGCGGTCATCGTGCGTCGCTGCTCGCCCCAAGTCTCGCGCGCATTCACGGCGGTCACAACCTCAGACCGGTGTCGTTGCGCCGTGCTAGGTTCCTGACGTGCGGGTGTACGACGGTCTGCAGCGATTCGAGCTGTACCGGTCCCACGGCGGAGGTCCGGCGGGCTCTCGCGAGTCTGGGCACCCCGTTCCGGCCCAGGAGTTCGTGGGTGCGCTCCGTCATGGTCCGCGAGATTCGCTCGATCGCGTCGTCGACTTCCTCGTTCGCGACTTCGCGTGGATGCCCGCGGACTTCGACCGGCATGATGCCGCGCTGGAGCGGCTGTGGGAGCTGATCGAGTCCGGCCGGGTCGAGGTCGTCGCGTTTCGGCCGTCTGCGTCGATCGTTGGGGACGTCCCCGACGAAGACGACGTCCAAGAGCTCTCCGACCTCGCCGCCGAGGAAGAGGACGAGGTCGCCGCGGGTGCCGTCATCGAAGCACCCATGGGGATCGAACCGGAGTTCGGCATCGAGCCGCCCGCAGGGTTCGAGGCCGACTTCGAGGTTGAGGACCCGCAGATGCCCGCGTTCGACTTCGAGGTCGGCTAGCGTCGACTAGCAGCCCGTGGTGAAACCCGACACGACGTCTCACTCGTCTTTTTCGCTCCT
>CAYGTG010000731.1:0-4700 GCA_964352485.1 uncultured Nannocystaceae bacterium
CAGTTAACCGTCGCTGACGTAAATGGGAACACCTCGACAAGCTCGGCGACCGTCCCGACCCCCGAAACATGAAGCGCCTGCGCTCTGCGCCGCTGGGGACCCGCCCCACCCCATCCGTGAGCGACCGCTCCCCCAGCACATCCACAGGGTTTGGCGAGCGCCTTGGAATCGGAGCGCGCGCGCACGATGATGGACTCGAGGTCATCCGTGTCGAGCCCGGCAGCCTCGCCGAGGACCTCGAGCTTCAGGCCGGAGACATCGTCCTAGAGCTCAACGGTGTGTCGATTCTCGACCCCGCTGACGTCCGCGATGCGCTCAGCCGCAGCCGCGGAAAGGTCGAAATCCAGCTTCTTCGCGACGGGGTGAAACACAACGTCTCCCTGGAGCGTTCCTAAGAGCGTCCCATTCTCATCGTCTGCCGACTGGCACGTCGGCTTGGCCGCGAACTCCACCGTCCCTCAGGAGTTCGCGGCCGTTTTTTTGGGGAGGCCTCCCGCGCGCGCGATCGACTCCTTGCGGGGTCTGAGGACCATGCTTATTCTCCCGCGCATGAGCCAGCCTCGGCACTGCAAAGTCATGATTCTCGGCGCGGGACCGGCGGGGTACACCGCCGCGCTGTACACCGCGCGCGCCGAACTCAAGCCCGTCATGCTGGCTGGCCCCGAGCCCGGTGGGCAGCTCACCACCACGACCGACGTCGAGAACTTCCCGGGCTATCCCAAGGGCGTCTCGGGTCCGGAGATGATGGAAGAGTTCCGCGAACAGGCCGAGCGCTTCGGCACCGAGATCATCTACGACCTCGCGACCGAGGTTGACCTCAGCACCCGCCCCTTCAAAATCAAGGGGGACACCGAGTCGTACACCTGCGACACGCTCATCGTCTCGACCGGTGCCAGCGCAAAGTACCTGGGGATTCCCTCCGAGCAACGGCTTCGCAACAAGGGCGTGACCGCTTGCGCAACCTGCGACGGTGCCTTCTACCGCAACGAGGACGTGGCCGTGATCGGCGGCGGGGACACGGCGATGGAAGAAGCCTTGTTCCTCACCCGCATGTGTCGGTCGGTACACATCATCCACCGACGAGATGAGTTCCGCGCCAGCAAGGTCATGCAAAAGCGCGTGCTCGACAATGAGAAGATCACCGTGCACTGGAACCGTCAGGTCAAAGAAGTGCTTGGCGACGACGGGGTCACGGGCGTGCTCATGGAGGACACCACCGGCGGCCCGGACGAATCCATCGAGGTCACCGGCTTCTTCTTGGCGATCGGGCACCAACCCAACTCCGGCATCTTCAACGAACAGCTCGCGATGGACGACGCCGGCTACCTCAAGATCGACCGCCCCGGCACCAGCTACACCAACGTCGAGGGCGTGTTTGCGTGCGGCGACGTTGCCGACAAGGTCTATCGCCAGGCCATCACGGCTGCCGGTACCGGGTGCATGGCGGCCATCGACGCCGAGCGCTGGCTGGCCGAGCAAGAGTAGGGCTACCGCTTCCCGCGCGCCGCAACGAGGTCGCCGACGAGCTTGCGGAGCGCGTCGGTCCTGACAGGCTTGTACAGAACCCTGCCGGCCATCTCGCGCAAGAACTGGTGGGCCTGCGGCGTGAATGCGCCCCCGGTGACGAACACCATTCGGGAGGCCAGGTCAGGGTCTTGGCGCATGAGTGCCGCATGAAGGCCGGGGCCATCCCTCTCGGGCATGCTCATGTCGCAGACCACGACATCGAACTCAGCCGCGTCCAGGCATGCAAGCGCCTCGACGCCCGAGTTCGCAACCATGGTGTCGTGCTTGGAGAGCGACATCGCAAACGCCTCTGCGAGTCCTGGTTCATCATCCACGATCAGCACGCGTCCCCGGCCCACGTCGCGGGCGGGTGCCTGTGGGCTCCGCAGTGGATCCGGAGGCGCACCACCGGGAAGTCGCACCCGGAACGTCGAGCCCTGCCCGATCCGGCTCTCGACCTCGATGGCCCCACCGAGTTGGTGAACGATTCTGTGTGAGATCGCGAGACCCAGTCCGGTGCCCTGCCGTCGACCCTTGGTCGTGAAGAATGGGTCGAAGATGCGCGCACGAACGGCGTCGGACATGCCAGCACCGGTGTCCTCGACCAGCATCGTGACCTCGTCTCCGTCCCGTTCCACGGACACGTGTACCGAAGCCTCGGCCCCGCCGTCCTCGCAGGCTTCAGCGGCGTTCACCAGCAGGTTCAGCACCACCTGGCACAGCTTGGTCTCATCCCCGCGCACCCAGACGTCACCGGGCACCGTGCAGCCGAACATCTGCCGCTCCACGAGCAGGTGAGACATCATCCGGCGCGCCGAGTCGACGACCGCCAGCAGGTTGACCGAGGTGGTTGGACCCGGCGGCCGGGAGAACCCCTTGAGGTCGGCGACGATCTTCGCCGCCCGCACACACGCACCCGCCGCAGCATCCAGATGCTCTTGCACGGCCTCGACATCGCCCGAGCGTGCCCGAGACTGCGCCAACTCCACGTTCGTCAGCACGTAGGCCAGCGGGTTGTTGATCTCGTGCGCCACTCCCGAAGCCAGGGTTCCCAGCGCCGCCATGCGGTCGTTGGTCTGCACCCGCATTTGCATCTCGCGGCGCTCGGTGATGTCGAGCCCGGCGCCCACGAGGAAGCGATTGTCGTCCACCTCGAACACCTGAAGCGTCCAGTACACGACCGAGCGCACTTTGGCTCCGCGGCGCGACTCCACCTCCAGCTCGGACGGCGGAGCGGTGCGAATCCACTCCCAGTATATCTCTGCGGTGCAGTCGGTAAGCAGACGCCACGCCGGACACTCGGTCACCACCGGGTCGTATCCGAGCCAATCCCGAAGCGCTCGGTTGCCCCGCACCACGACGCCCCCGGCGTCGGCGACAAACATGAAACACGGAGAGGTCTCCAGGATCCCCTCGACGAATGCCCTCTGCTCCGCCAGCTCAAGCGTCCGCGCGACCACGCGATGCTCCAGCTTCTCGGAGGCCTCAACCAACGCCAGCTCGCTCCGCTTTCGGTCGTCGATGTTGGTCTCGTTGACCAGGATTGCGGGGCTCCCCGTCGCCGGGTCGCTCGTGGTGAGCAGGTGGAGCGCATGCCACACCTCACCTGCCTCGGTCCGGACGGACAGCTCACCGCGAAACTCCCCGGCATCTCGCAGGGCTCTCTCGACGACATCGGCATCCGCAGCGGAGACGAAACGCTGCCGCAACGCATCCGCCTCGACCCCCACAGCAAGGTCTCCGAACGCCTGCGCTGCCGCGGGGTTCTGCATCAGCACCTGCCCACGGGGGCTGCACAGCGTGATCATCACGCTGGTGTGGCGCAGCGCCTCGACGCCTCGAATATCCGACTGCGTTGTCTCGCAGTGACGCGCGCGAAACAGCAGCTGCTCGACTCCGTGCTGACCCGGCACGCGACCAAAGGCTGTGAGCATGGTTTGAGGCCGGCCCCCGGGAAACAGCGTCCAGCGGTCGAACACCGAGTCGCCCCGGATGAGCGCCCGCTGATACGCCGCCAGTCGCATGCGCGTCGACTGGGACATGCCGCTAGAGAAGTCGCGCCCCCCCAGCTCTTCGACCGACTTCGCGTTCCAAAACTCCAGGCCTCGACGGTTCGCCCAGGGCATTCGCTGGCGCTCCACGTCGAAGACCCACATCGGGTCCTCGCACGCCTGCATCGCGGCCACGAGCGATGGTGTCCAATCCCCGCCGGGCAGCGCAAAAACGGCCGGCTCCCAGTCCATGCGCGACAATCATAGTCTGGCAGGCCAGCCGGCACGATGCCCCAAAGTGGTCCGTTCTTTCGGCGAACCTCGGACAGTGCGGTTCCCGCATCGCAAATCCGAACACTGAGCGTCTGTGAAAGACCTGTGGTCCGCGCGGCTGCGGTGCTCGGGGAAGACCGCAGCGTTGCGCGATGCTTAATCGAGTCCGCAGGCCTTGCAGGTCGCTCGCGCTGCGCAACGTTAAGAATTCGATGCCGAATCAGCGACTTTGGACATGCTTTGCCGCCCTTGCCCTCCTCACCGGCTGTCCGAGCACGGACGACGAAGAGAACACCGGAGCCAGCGGCACCCAAACGGCCACCGACGGGAGCACCGGTGCCGGGCCCACATCGTCCACCACCAGCGATTCTGGCTCGACCACCACCGACTCCGGCTCTGGCTCGACCGGTGGCTCGGGCAGCTCCAGCACCGATCCCGCCACGGGCTCTGACTCTGATTCGGGCTCCACAGCCGGCGGCTCCCGGGGTTGCGGGATGCCCATCGAGTTGGGGGTCGCAACCGTTGGCGAGCTGGACATCGACGGATTTCAAGTCTCCGATGGCCGCATGGTGGCGGCCGTCCGAGGCGACGGGATCGCCCTGCTCGATGTGTCAGACCCCGCGGCGGTCTCCGTACTGGGCACGATCGACCCGACCGGAGGCCCGACCTACCGCGCGGCGATGCGCGGCGACCTGCTCGTCGGTGGCCGTCGAGGCGGCGGCGCGTTCATGGTGGACGCAGCAGACCCGGCCAACATGGTCGAGCTTTGGGTTGATCAAGACCTCGACTCCGAGGACATCCTGTACGGCGACCAGCTCTACCTCGCGTCTTCGGCCGGCATTTCGATCGTCGATGTCACCACCCCGGACACCCCCAACGTCCTGGTGCTGGATCTTCAGCAAGACGGCAACGACATGAACATCGGCGGAT
>CAYGTG010000732.1:0-4690 GCA_964352485.1 uncultured Nannocystaceae bacterium
GTGGACACGCAGATAGGAGTCTGATGGCTCCAAGAGGATGATCACGAAAATGGGCAGGTCCCGAAGAAAGTACACGATCGAGTTCAAGACGGCGGCGGTGGAGCAGGTGGTGCGGGAGGGCCGCCAGATCAAAGATGTGGCCGAAGGCCTAGGCATCTCCGCATCGTTGTTGTCGCGCTGGAAGGCTGAGATGGAGACGAACGGAGCAGCCGCGTTTCCCGGCAACGGCGTAGCGAAGAACGCCAATGACGAGCTGGTTCGACTGCGCAAGGAGCTCGCTACCGCCCAGCAGGAGAGGGACATTTTAAAAAAGGCTCTGCGGTACTTCGCGAAGCCGAAAGGCTGAGATTTGGCTTCATCGACGACCACCGCGAAGAGTTCAGGGTGTCGTTGATGTGCCAGGTGCTGGAGGTGTCGCGGTCCGGGTTCTACGCCTGGGCCCAGGCCAAGAAGTCGGAGCGAGCCAAGGCGGACGCGGAGCTCTCGGCGGCCATCAGCGAGATCTTTTTTGAGGCCCGAGGCACCTATGGCTCACGTCGAATCCACCGTGCGCTGGTCAACCGCGGCAAGCCCACCGGGCGCAAGAGGGTCCGACGCTTGATGAGGGCGATGAAGCTGCGCGGCAAGGTGAAGCCAAAGTTTCGCGTGTGCACAACCGATTCAAACCATGGCCACACGCCGTCGCCCAACCTCCTCAATCGGAGTTTCGATGTAAGCGAGCTCAACACGGTGTACGTGTCGGACATCACCTACATCCCCACCAGCGAAGGCTGGTTGTATTTGACGGTGGTCATGGACCTGTGCTCGCGCTCCATCGTAGGCTGGTCCATGTCCGAAACGATGGACACTGCGGCGACCACCATCCCCGCTTTACAGATGGCGTTGGGCCAACGCTCAATCTCGCCTGGGCTGGTCTTTCACTCTGACCGCGGCGTCCAGTACGCCGACCGCGACTTCCGCAAACTGCTCGCCACCACCGGCATTACGCAGAGCATGAGTCGGAAAGGAAACTGCTGGGACAACGCCCCGGCGGAGAGCTTCTTCCACACCCTCAAACTCGAACTCGACGAGGAGTTCGCAACTCGCGACGCCGCGCGCGCAGCGCTGTTCGAGTTCATCGAGCAGATCTACAACCGCAAGCGGCTGCATTCGTCGATCGGCTACGTGTCGCCCGCAACGTTCGAAGCCGAACTCACCGCAGCCTAGATGCTGTGGGACAAGACATGTGTCCCATTTCACCCCCCTAAACATGCGTCCCGTGGGCCGGCTGATCAACGGTTGATCGAGGGCGTTCCGGGCCTCCAAACGATGGAGGCCCTTGATGGCCAGATACAAGAAGCGGGCAGCGAGAAAATCGCCGCCCAAGGATCGACCGACAGGTCGATTCACCGCGGAAGAGAAGGCAGAGATTCTCAAGCAGGTCGACAGCGGTCGTTCGAAGACCGAGGTCGCTGAGCAGTACTGCACGACGAGGGTGAGCATCCGCCGCTGGGAGAAGGCGCGGGATGCCGCTCAGCGATCGGGTGACAAGAGCGGTGATTCTGGACTGGTCGCCAAGTCGACTCGCCCACACAACTCGCCCAGTGCGCTGGACGGCGAGAAGATCGACCTCGTGCTAGAGACCAAGCGCGAGCACCCCGAGATGGGGCCGGCTCAGATCCGCAACCAGCTCCGTCGCTTCCACGGCCTGAGCATCTCGCACAAGGTGATCGGCAAAGTGTTGCGCGATGCCGGCTACGAACTTGAGAAGCGCGTCGCTGACAAGGAGGCTGATGTCGTGGAGCGCTTTGAGATGTCGCGGCCCAATGAGCTGTGGACGATGGACATCAAGGACTTCTACATCCACGACCTCAAGGTCCATCTCATCACGGTCCTTGACGATTTCTCCCGGTTCGTCGTAGGCCATCGCCTGCTGCGCAGTGCGGGGGCCGACGACGCCATAGCGACCGTCAAGGACGCAGTTGCGCGCCACGGCAAGCCCGAGCGAATGCTCACCGACCGCGGTGCACAGTTCCATGCATGGCGCGGCAAGTCAGCGTTCACGGAGTTCCTTGAGGTCGAGATGATCGAGCACTCGCTCGCGCGGCCGCATCACCCGCAGACCTGCGGCAAGATCGAGGCATTGCATGGCACACTTGAGAAGGAGCTGATCGGCGTGCTGCGCTTCGACAGCTTTGCTCACGCCCAACGCGAGATGGCGCGCTACTACGAGCACTACAATTTGGAGCGCACGCACATGGGCATCGGCGGCTTGACGCCAGCCGATCGATACTTTGGTCGTGCCGATCAAGTCCTCGCCGGTGTCGAGCGACGAACACCGTCAGTCGATCGCGACGGCCACCTGCGCCTACCCGGTGAGCGCGCCATCGTCATGCAGCTTGCACTTGTCGAAAGCCGACTTGAGCTCTGGTTCGCAGGCAAGCGCGTCAAGCTCGACTGATCGGGGCGAAAAAAAAGACCCCTCCCTTCAAGATGGTGGTGTGAAACATCCAACCCAAGGGAGGGGCCAGCCGGATGTACCGGGTAATTTCTTGTAACACGCGATCGATCGCCGTGGGAGTGTGCTTGTGGGTTGTTCGCATGGCATTTGGCGATCGGCCTCCAACTCTGGTCGACTACGCCGCTGAGCACGGCATCAGCGCCGACACGATCCGTAGGGCCGGTAGGGCTCTATTTCGGCCTGTGTTGGCGTGTCTGCGGGCACGCCGGCCAGGCCCGAGAGCGATCCCGAGTTCGAAACTTGAGACTCAGTCCGAGGCTTGCCTTGCCTGCAACGACCTGCTCCGAGGCCTGCTGCCAGCGCCGCTATCTGAGCTTGCGAACACACCACAGAAACGGGGACTGGTAGCTCAGACAGCCCGGCACTGGGCAAGCCGTGGCGTGCGACTGAAGACGCTCTCGTGCTGGCTGGCGATCTCTACAAAGACTCTGCGTCGCTGGATTGACCGACTGGACGATCAAGAGGTCCAACACAAGAGCCGCCGACCCGAGACTTCGCCGAAGCAACTGCCAGCCGAAATCCAGCGCGCGATCACGGATCTGCGCCAGGCGATGCCCGACATCTCAATCGCTGATCTGACCCGCGTGCTGGTGCGCAAGTTCGCCGACATGCTCCGCCGCCATGGCCGCACATCGCTGTCCACCAAAACGGTTGGTCGATACGCGGCGGCACCTCATAGACCTCAGATCACCAGCTCGGCACCAAGCTCACAACGCGGGGCTTACCGCTATCCGCCGCCCCTGGCGATGGCGTGGATCGACACCACGTACTTCGAGGTCGCCGGCACGACGGTGCACATCGTGGCCGCCATGGAGGCCAGCAGTCGGGTCGTGTTGGCCGGCGATGTCTTCGTCCAGGAGTCCGCCGCGACGACCGTCGAGGTACTGGGCCGGGCTCTTGTCCGGGTGCCCGAGCTGAGTGCCGTCTTGAGAGACCGAGGCAAACCGTACCTCAACGCGACCGTCAACGAGATGCTCGGCGCGCAAGGCGTGCTCCCCATCGATGCACACCCGTACTTCCCGATCGACAAGGCTGGGCTTGAGCGATTCTGGCGATGGCTCAAGGAGTGGTTGCGCTACGCACTCGGGGCCTTCGAGGAGCGATGTCTATGCGACGGTCGCGCTCCCGATGCTGACGAGATCGCTGCGCTCGTCCAGCCTGCACTTCGGGTTTGCTTGCGCGCTTACAACCTGCTCCCTCAGCCCTACCTCGAAAAGAGCAGCCCAATCGAACGCATCGACCGACTACTTCGCGCCGAGGACAACCCAGGCTTCGCGCTCTCCGACATGCAACGCCTCGCGGTCGATCGCGAGACCAAGGACGATCTACTACAGCAAGTCCGCGATGGCCTGCAGCTTGATCGGAAATCCATCGCCCAGATGCGCGCCGACCTCGCGGCCATCTCTAGGCCCGCGCTTCGCAGTGCAATCGACGCCGTCGCACATCGCCTCTTCGTAGAGAGAGACGAAACGATCCGCCGTCCGTACGGCTACTTGATCGCAGTCGCAAAGCACAAAGAGCGGGGGCACCAACGCAGTCAAGCGCACGCACGTCGGACAGTCGCTGATCAACATCAGCGTCAGGAAAACCGAGATCGCACAGACGCCGCGTTGCGCCAGGACAAGCAGCAGAGAGAACAACATCCCGAGGATGTCCTACCCGGGACCATCCAGGCGTGGGTCAAGGCGATGGCCGGACGGATCCGTGCGTGCAGGACGACATGCACACGCGAACTCGCCGTCGTCCTGTCAAGTCTCCGAAGAAAAGTGGGGACCGCGTTCGACGCACAGGTCGATGCCGCCCGCGAAGCTGTGAGCTCGCTCGTAACGCGGACTCGCCCCAACGACACCGGCTTCGCCGACAGGGTCGACCAAGCCTTCTGCCGCATCGTCGACGACGCGATCGGCGCCGGCGGTGGGCGCTACGCGCCGCCGGTAGTATGCTCACCGATCAACCAGGCCCGGGGCTCACCTCCCGGCTCCTCGGACGCGCATGTTTCAGGGACAGATGTCTCTCCCTAACACAGTTAGCAAGCCGGGTAGTGGAGCAACGTTTTCGGTCTACTTCCCATTCGCGGATCAAGACGTGCTACCCGTCACCGAGCCTGCGCCCGCCGTTGCTGGTTGCGAGCAGGCGCTCGCTCTTGGGCGGGTCCTGGTGGTGGATGACGAACCGCATGTGCTGTCCTTC
>CAYGTG010000733.1:0-4688 GCA_964352485.1 uncultured Nannocystaceae bacterium
CGTCGGCGGTGTCGACGGCGTGAAGGTCAGCCACCACGACAGCGTCTGGGTTCAGGGCCGGCCGACTCGGACATCCAAGGAGGTCGACTTCGCCGTCAGCGTCCCCACGCGTTCCGGGGTCGGCGAAGGGATCGACATCGACGTTCAGACTCGACTCCCGCGAGCGACCGGCGTCCTCGTCGAGGTCCACGCCGGCATTCGCACAACCCACCCTTTCACGACCCAAGACCACGCTGCGCAGCTCCGGCTGACCACGAACGAGAGTTGGGTGCCCAATGGCTACCTCGACACGCTCGTCGCGCACCCCGATGGCAAGCGGCTGCCCTACGTCGAGCACTCGTTCCACACGGTCGAGCTCGGTTACGAGAGCCGGATGCTCACCGTCGCTGTCGAGAACCCGGCCGTCGCCTCGGCCGGCAGCACACTTCCGATCGATGTCGCGGTGACCGACCCGAAGGGTCGCGGCGTTGCAGATGCGCACGTCTCGGTCTGGGCCGTCGACGAGGGCATCTTGATGTTGCGCGATTGGGTGTTCCCCGACTTCACCCGGTCGCTCGCGGTCGATCGCGGAAACGAAGCCCGGTACTTCGACGGGTATCGAGATCTCCGGCACCCCTACACGCTGCGCCAAGACCCGTTCGAATCCGGCCTCGGCGCGGGCGGTCTGGGCCTGGGCGGAACCGGTTCTGGTTTTGGCAGCGGGCGCGGCAGCGGAGCCGGTGGTTCGGGCGCCGCTCCCACGACCCGACGAAACTTCGACCCGGCGCCGATCTTCATCGGAGACGTCAAGACCGGCCCCGATGGAACAGCCCGGGTCCACGGTCTGCTCCCCGACAACCTCACCACGTTCCGAATCGCGGCGGTCGCCACCGCGGAAGTCCCCGGGACGGGTGCGTTCGCCCGCGCAGGACGACAGGAGAGCAAGGTTCGCGTCACCCAGGACCTCTCGGTTCGCCCGGTCCTCCCCAGGGTTCTCCGACCGGGCGACAACGCCCAGCTCGGGGTGCTCATCGACAACCTCACCGACGCACCAGGAACGCTTGAGGTGAAGGTCGAACTCAAGGACGCTCGCGGCATCGCTCGCATCACGTCCGAGAGCACCGTCACCCAGCGACTGGACGGCTCGCAGACCCGGATTCCGGTCTCCGTCGCGGCCGAGAGCCCCGGCGAGATGCTCGTCTGGGTCAGCGCCAAGCTCACGACCGACGACGGCCGCGTGCTGCAGGACGCCAGCGAGCTCCCCTTGGAGATCCGCGCCGAGCGGACCCTCATCCGCAACGCCGCGACGTACGGCTCGATGTCCGATGCACAGACGGGCGCCGTCGCGCTTGATGTTCCGAGTGCGCATCAGCCCAACTCGGCCTTGGCCTCCGTAGACGTCTACGCCTCGATGCTTGGCGGCTACAAGGACACCGCCGCCAGCCTGGTCACCTATCCTTACAGCTGTGTCGAGCAGACCTCCTCACGCCTCGTGCCCTTGGCGGCCACCCACGGCCTCGAGGGCTTCGACCTCGGCGTCGGCGACGTGACCGGGTTTGCACAGGCGGGAATGAAACGCCTCGAGAGCATGCAGACGCCCAATGGAGGGTTCGGCTATTGGCCCGGTGCCAGTCATGCGCACGTCTACGGCACGGCCTATGCCGCGTGGGTCCTGACCGAGCTCCAACGTTCGGGGGTCCAGGTGGACGAGGACATGTTGCGCCGAGCCACGTCGTTCCTCACAGCGGAACTCGCCCGGATCCGCACGTACGCGACACCAACCGCCCATGATGACGCGCGTGCAGCGATGGCCCTACTCGCGATCGCCTCATCCGGCCTGCCCAACACCGACGTGCTCGATCGCTTGGTGCTCCGCGCTGACTCGCTACCCACCTTCTCTCGGGCCCTGCTCACGATGGCTGTGCACGCCGGCGACCCCGGCGACCCCCGACTTCCAGCCTTGCTCGAGAGCCTGCGAGACCGGGTCGAGTTGCGCGACACGACGGCCCGAAGCAAGGCAGCCTCTCGCCGCTATGCCGCGCTGTTCGACTCCCCGATCCGAACCGATGCGATGATTCTCCTCGCGCTCGTTCGAGCCGCTCCCGACGATGCCCTCATCGAGCCGTTGGCCCGCGGCCTCACCGAGGCCCGAAACAGCGGACAGCTTCGCAACACCCAAGAGAACGCCTACGCGCTGCTCGCGATGGCCGGCTACGCGGCGCTCAGAGAGTCCATCGAGCCCGACATGGATGTGCGGGCGTGGGTCGGGTCGGACATGGTCGTGGACGCCGGCTTCGAAGGTCGCGACCTCTCGCTCATCCACGAGACCGCACCGATCAAGGGCGAGAGCCCGCTGGTCACCTTGGAGCGGATCGGTCAAGGCAGGCTGTACTACCGGGTCGGCATGCAGTGGGCGCCCAAGCCCGACACGATCGAAGCGCAGGCCCGCGGTATCGCCATCGAGCGGACGATCTTCGATGCGCGAGGTGCCCTGGACGACCGCTCCCTCGTCGCGGGCGAGGGCGGCACGCTCGAGGTCGTGATCACCAGCGATGCCCGTCAGCGCTACGTCGCGATCGACGTGCCGCTGCCGGCGGGAATCGAGGCCGTCGACCGATCGCTGGGCCGTGGCGGCGCCTCCAAAACCGTCCGCACCTCCGCCGGCGGACACTCGCTCCCCTACTCCCATCACGAGCTCCGGGGCGACCGGTTTTTGGTCTTCGTCGACCAGCTGCCCGCCGGGACGTATCGCTACCGGGTTCCGGTGCGCGCGACCCACGAAGGCCGCTACTCCATGCCCCCCGCCACGGTCCACGCGATGTACTCGCCGGAGGTGTCCGGAAACACGGCCGGCCGCCAGGTTCGCGTCGTTTCCCCCTAGCCCTCCGACCTCCGGTACCCTCCCGGCAAATGAGCTTCGAGCACGAGAAACAGTCGGCGCTTCGGATTCTCGAGGGCATCGAACTCGGGACGATGGACTCCGCCGAAACGTACAGCCACCTGCGCGACGCGGACGACACACTCATCTACTTCATGTTCAAGTGGCTCCGAAAACGGTACCGCGAACATGAGGCAGCCGAGGGAGTTCTGGGGCGCCTCGCCGACGTGTGCAACGAGTATCGCGAGCTCACCCGTCGCGCGAAGGGGGCCGAGGACGACCCGGTCGTCGGGTGGTTCGAGGGCAGCTACCAGTACAAGGACCTCACCGCGGCCGAGTTCATCGACCTCGTCGTCGAGAAGCTCGAGGGCTGATCGAGCCCACGGTGTTCGTCCATGACCAGCGCGAGAGATCGAAGCTTTGACGACATCGTGATCGGGGCCGGGATGGCGGGCCTCACGGTCGGCGCCTTGCTGGCCAATGCTGGGCGGCGGGTGCTGTTGCTCGAGGCCCACGACACGCCCGGCGGCTACGCGCACACGTTTGTAAAGGGGCGCTACAAGTTCTGCGCCCAGGTCCACTACATCTTTGGCTGCAGCCCGGGCCAACCGGTACACGAGGTCTACGATCGGCTCGGGCTGACGGACCGCGTCAAGTTCAACCGACTCGACCCAGAGGGGTTTGACCACGTCATCGTAGGCAATGAGCGGGTGGCCATTCCCAACGGGATGGCCAAATACCGCGACCAGCTCATCCATCGGTTCCCGCACGCAGCACGCGCGCTGCGGAGGTTCTTCGCGGTGATGATCGGCATGTCCGACGAAATCGACGCGCTTCCCGACAACCTGCGCTTGCGAGACGTCGTCACCGCGCCCTTCCGCTTTCCACGGTCGATCCGCTACCGAACCTGGACGCTCCAGGACCTCTACGACCACGTCGGCATGCCGCCGCTGCTGCAGGCGATTCTGGCCGGTCAGAGCGGAGACTACCTGCTCCCCCCCAACCAGGTGTCGTTGGGACTGCACGTGGCGTTGGTCGCCAACTACGACCGCGGTGCGTTCTACCCGGAGCAACACTACTCCCACATGGTCGAGACCCTCGCTGATCACATCCGTCAAGCGCCCGGATGCGAGCTTCTCCTCAATACCGAGGTCGCGAGCATTCAGGCCGTTGGTGGTCGCGTCCGCGGTGTGACCACCAAGGACGGCACCACGTACCGTGCACAGCGCTGCGTCTCCAATGCGGACCCTCGCGTCACGTTGCGCATGATCGACGCACCCATCGAGCCCAAGTTCCGCGAGCGCGTCGCCTACCCCTACTCCACCAGCACGGTCACCCTCTACCTCGGCATCAAGGGCATCGATCTTCGCGATCACGGCTTTGGTGATTTCAATGTCTGGCACTACCCGCACGCCGACATCAACGAGATCTACCGGCGCCAGGTCGAGCAGCACGACCTGGACGATCCGTGGCTCTTCCTCTCCACGCCCACGCTTCATAGCGACGCGCCTGGCCTCGCGCCACAGGGGGAACAGATCCTCGAGGTCGCAACCAGCTGTAGCTACGAGTACTTCGCGAGCCTCAAGCGTCGTGGCCACAAAGCCTACTCCAAGGAAAAGACGCGCGTCCGCGATCGAATCCTCGACATCCTGCAGGAGCGATACATCCCCGGGCTGCGCAGCCACCTCGCGATGAAGCTGGCGGGAACCCCATTGACCAACGAACGGTTCTGCCGAGCGCCGCGCGGCAACGCGTACGGCTCGAACCTCTCCGCCGACGCGATCTGGCCGCGGGTCCCCAACGAGACCCCGCTGGACAATCTGTTCATGGT
>CAYGTG010000734.1:0-4680 GCA_964352485.1 uncultured Nannocystaceae bacterium
AGTATCGAGGCTTGTACGTGCGCCCCGGGCTGTCGTGGCTGTGGAGTGACGACGACTTCGACCCGCGTCTGGGCTTCTACCGCCGCACCAACGCCACGCGGCAAGAAGCCCGGCTCGTGTTCGCCCCTCGCCCCAAGGCAGCTGCGATTCGCGAGGTCAACTTCGGGCCCACGTTTTCCGTCGAAACCACGCCGGAGTACGACGCCCGACTGGGCCAGGAAGCCAGCGGCTACCTCCAGCTCGACTGGGCGAACGGAGCCAACATCGGCAACACATTCGCGCACTTCGTCGACGTGGTTCAGCAGGATTTCGAGCTCTACGGCGAGACCATCGAAGCGCTGGACTACTCCGGGTTCCGCAACCGCACCTACGCCGCGCTCCCTTCGCGGCGCGTCGTTGGAGGAGAGCTGAGCTACGAGTTCATCGAACTCTTCGGCGGGGCGGCGCACCAGCCCAGCGCGTCCACCACGGTCCGCCTCGGCAAGCACTTCACGCTCGGAGCCTCGTACACGCACCTGGTGGGCCGGTTTCAATCTCGCGACGAAGACTTCAACTTCGGCTTTGCCAACGGCAACGTCGACATCGCGCTCACTCGAAACCTCGCCTTCGACAACCTCGTCCGGCTCGACCTCTCCCCGGGCTCGGAACGGATCGGCCTCCAGAGCCGGCTGCGGTGGCGCTTCCTGCCGGGCAGCGACATGTTCCTCGTGTACCGCAACAACCTCCCGGTCGGCTCCGGGGCAGAGGCGGATCCGTTTCACGCGGTCACGCTCAAGCTCGCCTACTATCTGCGCTCGTTCATCGGGTAGCGCGCGATCAGTTTGGGCCCCGGCTCGCGGCGAGCGCATGTGCCTGGCGCTCGAGACCGCCCTGCCCCAAAGACGCGCAGACCGACGCCCAATCGTCCTTGGGGCCGAGCCAGCACAGAGACTCGAGGTCGTCCGTGAGCGGAACGTCGAGGGCCAGCGTCGCCAAGCTTCGGTAGAGCACGGCGTCCTCACGCCTCTGGGCGAGCGTCGCTCCGAGCCGGGTCGCGCCGCGAACCTTCACGGCCCACGCGGCGGGATCGTCCGGAATCGCTTCGAGGTGCTCGTAGTGCGCAAGCAGAGTCGCCGTGGACTTCGCACCGAACCCGGGGAGTCCAGGAATGCCATCGGCGGTGTCCCCGACCAGGGCGAGATAGTCGGGAATGCTGCCCGGGGATACCCCCCTGGCCTCTCGCACACCGTCTTCGTCGATGACCCTCCGACGGATCCGGTCGACCTGGACGATGGAGGTTCCGCGAACCGTCTGCCCGAGGTCCTTGTCCGGCGTCATCACGCGGACTTGATCGACGGCGCCGGCAAACTTGACCGCCCCAGAGGCGAGCGCATCGTCAGCCTCCCAACGATCCATCGACCACACCGCGATCCCCATCGCCGCGGTCGCCTTTTCGACGAGGTCCATCTGCTCGACGAGGACCGATTCCATCCCCTCTCCTGTCTTGTATCCGTCGAACATGTCGTTGCGAAACGACCGGATCGGATTGTCGAACGCCACCGCGACGTGCGTGGCCAGCTCGTCGTCTTCGGTGAACAGCGCCAAGAGTGAGCGAAGTACGCCAACCGTGGCCTTGACGTCCTGACCATCAGGCGCCGTGGCGCCCGGACGTTTGGAGAAGTGAGCTCGGAAGAGCTCGAACGTGCCGTCGACGAGGTGGAGGCGCATGGCACCGCGAATCTACCAGCCTGCCCCCGCTCTGGGCCCTTAGCTCTGGCCCTCAGCTTGGGAGGGACGCGGAACTTCGTCGCAGTGCACGTACTGAAACCAACACAGCTCGTCGACTTCAGGTTCGCCCGTGGGCGGGTTGAAGCGAGGTGGGTTGGTGCGCCACTGCGTTTGCAGTCGATCGACCAGCGTCCGGGCCTCCTCGAAATACCGCTCCCGGTTGGCGAGCATCTCCCGCTCGCTCATGGGCGCCTCGTGGTCCCCGGTCGCAAACGACTGCGCAGCTTCCTCGAGCGCCTCGACCGTGAGTTCGATCGGCTCGATGTCGGGCTGCGGACGTTCCCGGTGCCGCCAGACTCCGTCCCCCCAGCTCAGCTCGTACAACGGGACCAGCGTGCGGCCGTGATCGGCCACAAACTCGATCGCCGACACGAGGAACTCAACGTCCTCCGCCGTCGCGTAGAACGGCACGGTTGCCCGGACCCAGCCCGGTTTGATGCCACCGATCCCCTTGTGGATCAGAGCCCGGAACCTCTCTGACTGTTCGCGCCCGATGTTCAGCAGACGGTGTCCGTAGGGACCCGCGCACGAGCATCCAGCCCGATTCTGAATCCCGAACAGGTGGTCGAGCAGGCCCGCGACGAAATCGTGATGCAACCCATCGACGTTGAACGACAGGATCGCCAGACGCGGCGCCGTCGTCGAGCCGAGCAACGAGATCCGCGGGTGGGCGGACAGCCGCTCCAGCACCTTGGCCGCGAGTGCACACTCATGCTCGACGATCGCCTCGGCGCCGATCATCTGCTTGACCAAGAACGCTGTGCCGGCACGGACGTCGCCCATGATGTCTGGCGTCCCGCCCTCCTCACGCTCATCGAGCCTGACGGTATAGTCGATCGCGTCCGCGGTTGCGGCAGCGACATACTCCACGGTTCCGCCTCCGGGGCGAACCGGGGTGCTGCAGCGAAACAAGGCCCGGTTGGCCACGAGCACGCCGGATGCCTCCGGACCACCGATGAACTTGTGGACCGACAAGAAGATCGCGTCCATCCGCTGGGCAGGGTTGGGCGGATGCATGTCGATCGGCATGTAGGGGCCGCCGGCGGCGTAGTCGAAACACGCGTAGGCTCCTGCCCGGTGCAATTCCTCGGAGATCGCGCGCACGTCGGAGAACACCCCGGTGACATTGGACGCCGCAGAGAAGCTCCCGATCTTCAGCGTCCGATCCGAGTATCGCTCGAGCTCTGCGCGGAGCTGCTCGAGGTCAACCGTTCCTTCGGCGGTCTGTCCGATCTCCACCACATCCGCGTCGGATTCGACCCACGGCAGCTCGTTGCTGTGGTGCTCGAACGGACCGATGAACACGACCGCGCGCTCAGCAGCGGGGGTGTTGCAGCGAGCCCGCAGCGGCTGTGACGCTGCCAGCCCGAGCAGCCCGACCAGCTTGTTGATCGCCGCCGTAGCCCCAGATCCACAGAAAAGGACCTCGTCGTCGGGGTCTGCGCGAACCGCATCGCGGACGACGCCACGGGCGTTCTCCCGCAGGCTCCCGACGATGCGTCCGGTCGAGGACACCGCGGTGTGGGTGTTGGCGTAGAAGGGCCGCACCCGGTTGATCCAGCGCTCGACGAAGTGCAGATAGCGCCCCGTCGCGGTCAGATCGGCGTAGTAGACCAATCGACGTCCAAAGGGCGTTTCGATATGGGCCCTCCGCCCCACTTCGTGCTGCCGGATGAACGCAGCGACCTCGTCGAAGCCTCTCACTAGTGCATGCTATACCGCGCAGGCTCGCAGAAATCTGGGTGCCCGACTTTTTGCTGCCGAGGGACACCACACGCGAATCACGAGGGCTCGCAAACGGTCTACGATCCGCGGGGAAGAAACGCGCACACTGGGGAGTCTTCGCCGCGAGGCGATTTCGTTCTCCGAACCAGAATGCTCATGGATTTCGCTTCGAACACGAAGAACACCCGCCGGCTCAGCGCAGTCGGCCTGGCGACCTTGTTCGCCCTGCTGTCGGGTTGCTTTACCGACCCGGTCGGCGGAGAGACCGGAGCGACCGGAGGAAACTGCGACGAAGGCAGCTTTGGGTGCGACTGCCTCGCCGGCGCATGCGAGCCCGAACTCGTCTGCACGCCGTCGAACATCTGCATCTCGGAGAATTGCACGCCGGGCACAGCGATCTGCGACTGCGACGCACAGGGACGCTGCGGGCCCGGTCTCGAGTGCACAGGCAACGTCTGCCTTCCTCAAGGTGGCACCACCATCACGCCCACGAGCACCGAGGGCGACACCAGCACCGGCACAGCCACGACCGGCACCTCGACCACCTCGACCACGATGCCGACGGACACCATGCCGAGTTCGACCTCGCTGGACACCGAGACCAGCGCGACGGATGCCGATACGACCGCCGCGACACAGTCTTCGACGACCGGCAGCCCTCTCGACTGCGTGGACCAAGCGACGATGCCAGGTCAGGGCGAGTGTGCGACCTGCTTTCAGTGCACTGACGATTTAGAGTGTCTGACTCAACTGGACACGTGCGAGGGGACCCCGGGCTGTCAGGCGCTACTCCCCTGCTTCACGGGCTGCGTGATTCAAGGCCTCTGCAACGAGTGCTGCACTGGCTTCACGAAGGCCGCAGCGCAGGCGGCGATGAGCGCAACCGTTTGCCGCCAGGATGCCTGTGCGGGCGGAGCCTGCGAGTCCTTCGTCACCGTCCAATGCAACCCGACCGGGTAGTGCACTGCGCCCGCGGCCTGAAACGGCAAAGCGCCCCGCGCGGTTCGCCCAAGCGCTCCGTTGCTCGGTCCCCTGCGATCGATGCGGAACGTTAGCTGGGGGGAGTCGCGTCCCCGTCACTCATCTGGAAGTTGCCGAAGCTCAAGGAGCCCGCGGGAACAGAGAGCCCACCGCCCACAGTCGCGATCGAAACGGAATCCGTCTCCGCGTTGTTGATGATCACATCGT
>CAYGTG010000735.1:0-2154 GCA_964352485.1 uncultured Nannocystaceae bacterium
CCCTCGACTGGGTCCAGACACGAGGACCCGGAGACGCAGTGGCCGCGCTTGATTCGACCATGGCCGGCTCCTACTACTAGTGACGACCTTCTACCGCGTCTCGTGGATGGCCCCCGACTGGCAAGAGCTTGAGCCCCACGAGTCAGGGCATCCGCTTTACATTCCGCTCGATCGACAGGGCGCTGGTCGATTCGACGTACCCCACCTCTACTACGCGCTTTACTTCTCGCGCGTCCCTCAGGGTGCGGTCGGCGAGATCCTGGGCGACCTCAATGAATGGCCCGAGGCTCTCTGGACCCAGACTCTCATCAACGACGCCGGCATCGAGCTGGAACGTCACCTCGTCACCATGGAGACCGACCGCTTGCTCATCGACCTCGACGACGGGGCGAAGCTCGACAAGCTCGGATGGAAACCATCCGACGTGGTGAACCGTGACAGAGCAAAGACCCAGCAACTCGCCGAAGCGTGCTGGCACGACCGAGCCAAGAACGGCGACGGAGGGTTCAGCTGGTGGAGCTTTCAACACCCGGCGTGGACGCTGGCCATGGCCTGGTCCGACGCTGCAACCCAGCCTGACTTCTCTGACATCACCATCACTGAAGTCACGAAGCTCAATTCTGACAACGCTGCAGTGAAGACCGCATCCAGCGCTCTCGGCAGACCACTCACCTGAACATCCGATGTGCGTTCGCCGACACGGCGATCGCACATCAGGCCCTGAGTATCGAGAAGGGGAGGTTATCGATAGTCAGACGCTGGTATCGGGGGAACTACCAGCGCGCCGGTTCCGGTCCCGATTGAGGGGATGCCTCTGCTGAGCCGCTGGCTAGAAAGGGAGATTTCGGTTCGCGATGTCTTTACTCCGAAGGCTTCGCTCCTCATTTTTCGTCGAGTGCGAATGAGCCCGTGATGTGTTTGTTCGTGAAGTGCTCGCTGACTCATATAGGGACTGATTCCGTATTTTTGGGTCTTTTGGCTTTGAGACAGCCAGACTTCCTTTTGCCTTGATTCGTTGCCCGATTCGTCCATGAGCACCATCCAGAACATCAGGGCTCTCCCGCTGAGCCCGGCGATCCAACCGTTGGTCCACCAGGTTGATTGGATCCTTCGGTAGGAGGGAACGCCACCGCTCTCCGGTCCGTCAGAGGGCTTCGTGTACGGAGTCCTCGTGCCTGATTCGTGAAGCACAGTGACGACGGCGGGCTTTCCGGGTCGTTGGTGTCGAGCCACGAACTGGTGATCTTCCAGCCATTGAAGAGCCTGGTAGATGCGACGTTTGCCGTTGGTTGAGTACTGGGGGAGTCCGAGAAGCTGCGCCCAGTCGACAGCGCCGAAGTCCGTATCGTGGTCGCCTCCGGGGCTGGCCCAGAGGAGCGAGAGATAGAGCTTGAGTCGAACCTCTCCGCCTCGGCCTCCGCTGTCACCGTTCAGCATCTGGGTCATCGGAGGTACTGGATCCTCAGGCGCTGGTCTTCGCAGAAACTCGACGCGCACGGGGCAGTCTCGAAGTCCGAGGCCGCGTGGGTTCAGTCGTCTGCCGAGGGTCTGCCCAGCGACCTGCGCCAGTTCGACTCGTTCTCGGTCTTCGGGCCCCAAGTAGGCCGGTTGAGTCTCACGTCCGAGTTCGATCGACATTGCACACCTCTTTCTGATCGCCGGCGTTGAGGCACCCTGCACTCGTGGCGCAGTGACGTACGAGGCGTTACGTCAAACACTACCCAAGCCACCTACCTCAAAGCCACACAAAGCTGATACTTACACCGCACGCAAACGTATTAGTCAGAGCCATAGCAAACGTAGACGGATCTTGAAGGTCGCGGCATAGTTGGAAGAACTGCAGGCAGGTTCAGTGCTGTTGGGCCGATTCAACCCAACAGGCTCCGGTCTCGGTTCCACCCCGAGTTTGGGCAGAGATTCCACCCCTCTGAGAACCTGCCTGCTGCCCCGTCGCACAGACGTAGCAGCGGCCTTGCTCTATTGCGATTGTCGTATCGCCGTCTCGTCGTGAGTGTTGAGCTTCTTCGAGCAGCAACCGATGGACCTCGCTCGCCAGCCTCCAGCGAGGTGTCGAACTAGGCGGACGCTCGCTCGCTGTCTGACGACGACGCTGCTTCGTCGAGGATGGTTGCTAGCGAGCGCATGGTTCGGGTC
>CAYGTG010000735.1:2164-4680 GCA_964352485.1 uncultured Nannocystaceae bacterium
GGTGACACTTGGCCGGGATATGGCCGTTGTTGATCATCTCGATGGTGTCGATGGCTCTCTCCAGGCGCTGATGTTCCATACGCGGTCGCCATGGAGTCGGCCGGTCGAGGGTCGAGGTCAATTGTTCGGCGCGACTTCGCAGGTAGTGCGTACGAGGGTCGCGGGCCGGTCCGTCGATATTGCCGACGCAGCAGGAATGGGTGCAGCGCAACCGGGATCGAATTCCCGGATCGGCGTAGAGAGCGGTGGCGAACCGCCGCGGAATTGTGACATCAGCGGTTGGAAGCCGCACGCCTGCTTGTGGCCCAAAGGCATGGTCGTCTTCAGATGGATCGTGTGGTTTGCGGAGGGTCGTGTAGTTGTATTGCTCCCGCAATCCGATCCCGGTGCTGAACCCCGAGACTTCGCCGAGCGCCAAGGCTGCGGGACCGATGATTCCCTGAAAGCCGAGCCTGACATCGGGGATGCCGGTGGCGAAGACATTGACGATCGAAAGCATCGAACGAATCTTGGCAACCGACATGTCTTTGTCGCCCGTGGGGGAGAGCCGCAGCTCGACTGACGACACCCCGACAGAAGCGAGGCCGTCGGCCAGCAGTCGAGCGGCGGCGAGGTCATTGGCTGCGAGACGATCTCGATTGCCGGCGACGATGGCCCGAACTGGTGACCCGCTTGCCATCGAAACTGTGTGAGAGGCCATGAGCACCACCAGTTCATCTTCCAGAGCGTTCCCGCTGTGGATGTGGGGCGACGTGATCGCTGCGCCGAGCCCGACCTGAAAGTCAATGGCCCGGTCTACTAAATCGCGACGAGCCATGGCATTTGAGGAAAGACTGATAACTAGCTGTTCAAGGTCTTCGGGCACGTATGGAAGCGCACCGAAGTCAAAGCCAGGGTTCTGCAGGCGATCGAGCATCAGATCGATGTTGACGGGCACGCCAAGATCATGGGCTGCTTCGATGACACCCGCCTGCCGGCTCACGTTGTGGGCTTCGATCGTGATGCCATCCACGACGCGCGAGCCGGTCGCAAGGAAGTCCTCGGTCACCTTGTGGTCATTGCGGCCTAGTCGGAACTCGATACCCATTTTGGCTTCCCTGTCTTGGAATCTACTCAACTGCGTGCCATACTAGCCGACAGACTAGCAGACAGACGGACTGACGCAATAGCGCCGGAGAAAGCGACAGAGTGACGTGACGACAGCGTTGGCTATGAAGTTGAGTGCGATCACCGAAGCCACTCATCTGACTCACGATGAGATAGGCGACATCGTGGATGCGAGTAGCCGCTCGGTCAGTCGATGGACGAGCGGAGAGGCAGAGCCTCAAAAGGCGTCTCGCCAACGTTTGCTCGAACTGGCTTACGTTGCCGAGGAGCTACGTGGCGTCCTCTACTCTGAAGATGCGAACTTGTGGATCATGAGCCCGAACCGTCTCCTCAATGGCGACACTCCCGCTGAACGCATCGCCGATGGCGACTTTCGCTCAGTCGTTGGAGTGATCGAAGCGCTCGCTGACGGCATAGTCGTCTGAGGAATCTGCCGTGAACGTCGACGATGTCTTCCTTGCCCTCGATGGGCTCGGCTCAAGTCCGACTTCGGGCACGTTCTACCGTCACACGGCGGCGGGTCGCGACCCGCTATCGGGCGAGGGCAGTCGTATGGTCGGTGGCCGCTGGAATCGACCTGGCACCGAGGCGCTCTATCTTGCGACCCCGCTTCGATGTTGCGAGGCCGAGTTCGTTCGGATGGCCGCCGGGCAAGCGCGTGGCGTCAGTTCGTTTCTGCCGAGGACCTTGCACACCATCACCGTTTCCAATCTGGCCACCATCGATCTGACCGACAGCAACGACCGTGCAACGGTTGGTTTAGAACCCGGAGACATCACGGCTGACTCATGGGATGCGTGCCAGGTGATCGGAGATGCAGTTGACACTCTCGGAATTGGTGGCCTACTCACCCCCTCAGCCACGGCTCAAGGAAACGTGCTCACCGTATTCGTCCGCCATGCACACGCCGGCGAGATAGAGGTCGTGGATTCCACGGTCGTCGAAACCACCAAATGGTAGGCGACAAGGGATGACCCAGACCCCTCCACCGGTGCTCGATCAACCACGACTCAACCCCGCGGTCTCGGCCTGCTGGTAACGAACGTGTTACCAGAGGAAGACCGGCCGTTCGGCACGCTGGTGGGCCAGGGCGTGTTGGCGTTCTTGCTTGGCCGACTCGTCGTGTCCGTTTGAGGTTCCTCAACTGAGACAGAGCTGACGCCTTCAATTGTGGAAGTCGATGGGCGAGCGCGAGGCTCTGAGCAGGGGCGGAGTAGCTCGTTTGCCTGTGGTGACACGTTCGTTACCAACACCCCGTATCGCGTAGTTGTCATCGTTTGGCGAGCGCAGCTCGCTGCGGATCGGCAGAGGTCTCCAGAGAGCTCTGGGCTCGGCCTCAAGCCTGACGAACCTGTCTTTGACTTGGGACGTGAGGTCCAGAGCGCCTGTAGCTTCACAGACTATCTCAA
>CAYGTG010000736.1:0-4672 GCA_964352485.1 uncultured Nannocystaceae bacterium
GGCATGATGCCCGCGAGGATCGGAACGGTGATGCCCGCGGCACGAGCCCGCGCCTGCCACGAGTAGAAGGCGAGGTTGTCGAAGAACAGCTGCGACACCAGGAAGTCCGTCCCTGCGTCGACCTTGCGCCGCAGGTGTTCCATGTCGTCGCTCGCCGAGGCAGACTCGGGATGAAGCTCGGGATAACACGCGGCCCCGACGCAAAAGTCCCCGCGCTCCTTGATGAACGACACCAGCTCGTTGGCGTATTGAAGCCCCCCCTCGGTGGCCTGGAACGCCTCTTCGCCCTGTGGAGGGTCGCCGCGAAGCGCCAGCACGTTGCGAACCCCCGCGTCCGCGAGGCCCTCGAGCACGCGCGCGAGCTCATCCCGCGTTGCACCCACGCAGGTCAGGTGGGCAAGCGGCTCAATGCCAAAATCCCGCCGAATCCGGCTGACCAGCTGCAGCGTTCGGCTGCGGGTGCTGCCCCCGGCGCCATAGGTCACCGACACGAAGTCTGGCTCCAGCGGGGCCAGGCGCTCCAGCGAGCGTAACAGGGCCGTTTCGCCCTTCTCGGTCTTCGGCGGGAAGAACTCGAAGCTGAAGACGGGCCGCTTGTGGCGCAGGCGCTCGGCGATCAACACGTCTCGCACCATAGCGCTATCCTCCTGCGATGACCCGCGTATCGATCCTTGGTCTGCTCGTCTTGGCTGTTCCGGGCTGCCCGGCCGACGCGACCCTCGATGGCGAGAGCGGCGCAGCGACCGAGTCCCCGGCGACGGGTTCAGGGAGCACGGGCGTTGACGCAAGCACTACCGCTGCCGCCGCCGACAGTTCGTCGGGGGTCGCCTCGGCGTGCAGCGACAGCCCCGACGCCCTCGCGGACTGCGTCGAGGAGGGCCGCTACCTCGAGACGCTGGAGTTCGTCGCCGAAACCCGCAGCCCCGCCGAGCCGCACTGGCAGCTCGTGCAAGACCACCTGGCCGCGCAGCTCGCCGAGTTTGGGTATGAGGTCGAACTCGACGTCTACGACACGGGCATCAACGTGCTGGGTCGGCTCCGCGGCACCCTGGGGACCTCGGATGTGATCATCTCCGCGCACTACGACTCGGTGTCCAACTGCGAGGGCGCGGACGACAACGCCAGCGGTGTCTCCGGTGCCCTCGAAGCCGCCCGCGT
This sequence comes from uncultured Nannocystaceae bacterium, assembly GCA_964352485.1. Taxonomy (GTDB): domain Bacteria; phylum Myxococcota_A; class Polyangia; order Nannocystales; family Nannocystaceae; genus CAJXVA01. Next base: position 1,159 of record CAYGTG010000736.1, read on the forward strand.
TCTGGCTCAGGGCGAGTACGAGCAAGACCTGGTCATCGCGTTTTGGGATCAGGAAGAAGTCGGCCTGATCGGCGCGAGCTCATACATCGATCGAGCCGTGGAGCGCGGCGACGACATCGCGGCCAACTACAACCTCGAGATGATCGGCTACACCGACGATTCTCCGGGCGCACAGACGATCCCTGCAGGGTTCGACGCCCTCTTCCCCGCGGAGTACGGCGCGATCGAGGACAACGAGTTCCGCGGAGACTTCATCACGGTTGTGGCGGACGACCTCATCGCGGACGGCGCGGCTGCGCTCGTCGCTCAAGGCCAGCGGCTGGAGCTGTCGGTGGTGCACCTCGAACTCGATGCGGACCTGAAGAACAACCCCCTGCTCTCCGACCTTCGGCGCTCGGATCACGCTCCGTTTTGGGAGGTGGACTACCCGGCGATGATGATCACCGACACCTCCGAGTTCCGCTACCCCAACTACCACTGCGACCCCGCGCCTGACCTCGTCGAGGACCTCGACCATGCGTTCTCACGCAAGGTCGTGGCAGCCACCGTCGGCGCCGCCGCTACGACGCTCGTGCTCGTCGGTCCCGCCGGCGGCTGAATGCGAACAGCGGGATCAGGACGAGCCAGGCGGCGGTCCCACTGCCACCCACCACGCAGCCGCTGCTGCCCTCGGAGTCGTCTTGGCCCATCCCATCGGTCCCGGTGGGCGTCGCGGTCGAGGTGCCCGGTGGGTCCTCGGTACCGCCGGGTTGTGGCCTCTCCCCGGTCGTGGTGCTCCCCGACGCTCCGGTCGGGTCGGGCTCACCGGTCGTAGTGCCGGGCTCGCCGGTCGGATCCCCGGTGGTGCTCCCGCCCGGGTCGCCCGTCGTCTCGCCCCCCTGCGCCGGAGCGATCGAGATGTTGGCGCAGTGGTAGTAGAAGCACGGCGCCCCATGGCTCGACATGTACTGCACCACTTGCAGCGTGCAGTTGTCGCAAGAGACATCGTCGGGCAGGGTGACCTCGAACGACTGCGGTCCATCGAAGCCGGAGTCGTGCGGCAACATGCCGTCGGCGAGAATCGGGTAGACGGGCGGGTCCATGATCTCCGCCATCGCGCAGTCGTCGCCGCCCATGGGGGTGACGGCCGCATCCGGGGGCAACTCACTCACGTCCCCCGTCGCCAAGGCCACGCGGTAGTGGCCAGGGTGGTAGACGGTTTCATCGATCGTAATCGTGATCGTATCGCCAGCCGTGTAGGCCGTGATGTCGCCGGTGAGTGCCGCATCGGCGCCGCCCCCACACGCATAGGTCTTCTGCGGATCGCCCAGATCGTTCTGCTCAGTCATCACCGCCGGCACTTCGAGGCGGAAGTGAGCCTCGGCGTCGTGGGTGGTGACGGCGGCGGAGCCGATCGCCAGAGCGGTGAGGGTCGTCAAGATCGCAAGCCGTCGCATCCAGAGCATCGTACCAGGGTCGGCGACGAGGCCGCGCCACGCCGACAACAGTGGTCGCATCTGCGAGACGGCATACCGTTGGTACACCGACGGGCAGGGACTGCCTGGAGGCACCAACCTACCGCGGCGGCTGCCAGGTTCCGCTGACGTGCAGCGCCTGCGGCGTGACGTCCTCGAGCTGAAGCGACAGCTCGCGAGCTCCAGAGAGCTCCAGCACCGCCCGCAGCCCCTCGATGAGCGCCAGACCCATCAACCGATTCCACATGTACGGCGGCTGGGCGACATGGACGGACGCACCCGTGGCACTCGCGCGGTCGACGACGAGGGTCGAGCCGCGATGCAGCGAGCTCCAGCGGAACGCCGCGGTGCGCAACAACAGCGAAGGACGGGTCAGCTTGAGCAAGACGGCGTACAGCGGTCCGCTGAACAGCTCTCGCTGACGCTGGTAACAAAGGTCCAAGAAATCAGCATCGTCCTCGCAGACCAAGTCACGCGTGGCCATGAGAAACGCGGCCGAGTGCACCTCGGGGATCCACGTGCTGACGGGGTACGGATGCTCGAGCATCCTCATGAGCGGCCCGGGAAGCTCAACCGGACCATCGCGATCGAGGCGGCGCGCGCCCAGCGTCGCTCGGTACAGCGATGCCTTCGCGCGGGTGTCCGGAACGCTGTCGAGCCCGTCGGGGAGACGGTCGATGTACTCCTTCAGATGTGGGAGTTCCTTCATCCGTCATGACATCGTGCCGCCCGGGGACGAACGGCGCAAGGCTCCTCCGCCTCCTTGCGCGCACCCAACGGACTCACCGCGCCCGCGTGACGTCGGCCGCATGCACCACGCGCGGCCCTGCAGTGGTTTGCACTCGAAGCGCGCCCGCATCGTCGATTCCCAGCGCCAGCCCCTCGAAGACCTCCACGCCGGAGTCCACGCGGACCCGAGTTCCGATCTGCACGTTGGCGCGCTCGTAGGCTTCCCGCATCCCGTCGAATCCAAGGATCAAGAAGCTGTCCAAGTGCCCTTGTAACGCCGCAAGAAGGCGCGAAAGAAGTTCGACCCGTCCTTCATGGACACCCACGTCTTCGAGGGCGACCGCGACGTCCACGAGCCCAGGATCGAGACCTTCACGGCGAACGTTGAGCCCGAAGCCGACCACCAACTCGACGTCGGTGCCCCATCGGGACTCGCACAGCACGCCTGCGAGTTTTCGGTCCCCGATGAGCAGGTCGTTGGGCCACTTCAAGCCCAGCCCCTGCACCGGACCCAGGCCTTCGTAGAGCGCGAGCCCGACCGCGAGGCCCACCGCCGACAGGTCCCGACGCGCCGAGGCCACCCGCAGGCCCAGGCTCACGTAGAGGTTGTGCCCCGGCGGCGAGCTCCAGACCCGGCCATGGCGGCCCCGGCCGGCGGTCTGAGTCTCGGCCGTGACCAAGAGTCCGTGCGGGCCCCCCTCGCGCAACCACGCGGCGGCACGGTCGTTGGTCGAGGACAAGCGCTCGTGGTGTTCGTGGACCCGACCGAACAGCCGCGTGCGCAGCGACGCCCCGAGCGTGCGAAGGTCGTCGCCCATCCTCGGTCTCACGCGAATTCGAACAGCAGCGAGAGGTCGGCCGCGGGTGCGCTGTGGGTGAAGGCGCCGACGCTGATCACATCGATCCCGATCTCGGCCAGCACCGCGACCCGCTCGATCGTGATGTTCCCGCTGGCCTCGAGGATCGCCTTGCCCCCAAACCGAGCGACCGCTTCACGACACATCGCGTCGTCCATGTTGTCGAGCATGATGACCTCGGCGCCAGCGTCGATGGCCTCCTGGGCCTCGTCCAGCGTCGTGGTCTCGCATTCGATGCGCAGTCCGTGCGGTGCGCGAGCCTTCGCGCCTTGGACCGCGGCCGTGATGCCGCCGGCCGCCCGGATGTGGTTTTCCTTGATGAGCACGCCCGAGCTCAGGTCGTTGCGGTGGTTGTGCCCGCCACCACAGCGCACGGCATAGCGCTGCAGCGCCCGCAGACCCGGCGTGGTCTTGCGCGTCTCCACCACGCGGCACCGCCCCGCCGCTGCCCGTTGCAGGCGCCCGCAGCAAACG
>CAYGTG010000737.1:0-3549 GCA_964352485.1 uncultured Nannocystaceae bacterium
TACCGGTGGACGCCGTCGTGTACGACGCCGATCGGATCGGTCTCTCGGAGTCTGGGCTCGCGCAAATTTTGGCGGACCACGAGGCCACCGCGTCCGCTGTTTGGGTCCGCGCGTTCAGCCGACAGCCGCTCGACGCCGAGGCCGCAGCTCGGCTCGGCGTTGGCAGGCAGCTGGCGAAGCCGCTGCGGTCGACGGCCGTCGCCTCCGCCCTCGAGCTCGGTCGGCAGAGCGCTGGCGGGGCGCCGCCACGGCGCCTCTCCTCCTCCGGGGCCGCGGGAGCTCCCGCGAGGATTCGACCCGGGTCCACAATCCTGCTCGTCGACGATGAACCCGACAACCGCGAGATCGTCCGCTGGCAGCTGTCGGACCTCGACATCGAGGTCGAGACGGCTTCGGACGGCCGCATGGCGCTGGAGAAGGCGCGGCTTCGGCCGTACGATCTCATCATCACCGACATCGGCATGCCGTCTGTCGACGGCTTCGCTTTCGCCCGCGCATACCGGACCTTGGAGGAGCATACGGGCCGTCGACGAACGCCGATCGTCGCCCTGTCCGCGCACGCCGAGAACCAGCACCGGAATCGGTGTGCAACCGTCGGGATCGACGCCTTTCTCACCAAGCCGTGCCCCGTATCCGTGCTCGCCGAGACGCTGTCGCGCTGGATGTGTCCGCTGCCCGTCGTACTCGTGGTCGACGACTCCCCAGACCTTCGAGCGTTGACCGGCATGCGTCTCAACCGGATCGGTGGCATGCAGGTGGTGTATGCCGGGTCGGGTGAAGAGGCCCTGGAGCGGTTCGAGTACGGCCTCGTGTCGATGGTCTTCCTCGACCTCAACCTTCCGGGGATCTCCGGCCTCGAGACCGCCGCTCAGCTGCGGGTGAGACCGGCGTGGCGCTCGGTTCCCATCATTGCGATGACGGGCGAGGCCGGGCAGCAGTCGCGCGACGCGTCGGGCAACGCCGGCTGCTCCGACTTTTTGACCAAGCCCGTGACCGAAATCCAGCTGCGCTCGGTCGTGCAGCGGTACCTGTTCGCCGACCTAACGGGCGAGTGACAAGGTGTCGCTGCCGGATCGAATCTCGGAGATCTGGAGCGTCTGCCCCTGGTGTTCTCGAGTGAGCCGGAGCTGCTGCGAAACCGTGATCTCCGGCGGCATGTCCACGGCGACAACGTAGCTGTCACCGTCGCCCATGGGCCCATAGACGCCATCGAGCGTTCGCTCGCCAACCCCGGGCATGCTCAGATGGATCGGCTCTTCGCCCTCGGTCACGATGCCTTCCGCCGCGCCCTGGGTGATGAACCAGGTCTCTTCGCCCGCGGCGGGGTCGACCAGGCCGACGAGGACGCGACGCTCGGCGTTGGGCGCTGCGTCGGCGGCACCCCATCCGGTGATCTCTTCGATGAACGGCAGGACCTTGCCCCACGTCCAGTCGCTGACCCACGTGTTGCCGCAGTAGGTCATGTAGTCCTTGCCGTTGGTGGGCGTGTACAGCGTGAAGTCGAGGATGCCGAAGCCCCACACCCCGAGGTCGCCCGCCTCGTAGGGGTACGAGGGGTCGGTGCCGCCCTCGTCGCCGTTGCAGAACACGTGGCGACGGCCCTGGGTGTGGCCGACCTCGTGCACGAAGGTGTTGGCGGTGGAGCTGAGGCTGCCGTACCAGCGACCCATCGAGACCCGCGTCCAAGCGTTGTCCAGGGTGGGGAAGTCCGGGATGCTGATCGCTTGCCCGCCGACGCCTTCGGCTCCGCCGTCGCAGGGCCGCACCACCCCGTAGTAGTAGGCCGCGGGGTCGGCGTTGTCTTGGGCACGCAGGTCGGCCAGGAATCCCAGCAGTGGGCTGAAGGAGTTGAGTGATCCCGAGTAGGTGGTCGGCTCGCGCCGTTCGATCTCGACCCGCTGCACCGGGTTCTGCATGAACAGCTGGTCTGCGAGGTACTGCATCTCGTCGTCGGTGACCTCGGGCGCGGCGGGGCACTCGGGACCGGCGTCGTGGCGCACGGGGACGAGGACGACCTTGAGCGCGAGGTCCTTGTCCTCGACTCCGAGGAAGCCCGGCTGGGGCGGGTACGCGAACTGGTCAGGCTCGGGCAAGCTCTCGTAGCCGTACTCGGTCTCGTACAGCTCGATCTGAAATTTCACGCCGACCGGAAGCAGTTCCCCGGGGATCACGAAGTACATGTTCGAGTCGATGTCCGAGGGCCGACTGGGGCCGTTCACCTCGAACGTGCGGTCCGCGATCTCTTCGGTGCCGTCGGGATAGGTGATGATCAGCCGCGCCATGATGACGCGGGGCTCGAAGTCTTCATCGAGATCCCAGTAGCCGCGGATCAGGGTGGTGCGTTCGGGAATGAGGGCGGCATTGCGGCCGCTCCCGTCGACCCAGGCGCCGTCGCGAACGATGGGAACGCCGACGCCTTGGTTGGCGAAGACCTCGGAGAGCCGGATGCCGCGGGCGGGGTAGGGCTCGAACTCCGGCTCGACCGAAGTGGTGCCGCTCTCGTCGGCTCCCGAGGTTCCCGCGCCCGCCGAGCCCTCGTCGCTGTCGGCATCGCCCGAGGTCGGTGAATCTGAGGTCGAGGCCGCTGCGGACCCGCCATCGGTACCTCCGCTGTCGGCCGAGCTGGCTTCGGTGGTGCCTGCCGAGCCGCAGCCCACCAGCGTGCAGCCCAAGGCGAGCACAAGCCACTTCGTCGATTCGACCGTCCCATTCATGAGGCCTACGCTACGCCGCGCAGCTGGCGCGTTCAATAGGTTTGTAGCTTTCGTTGCGACTGACGGTCGCAATACGTCAGTTGCGGGAGGAATTCCGGACCTTTGCCAGGTTCAGGACCAGAACGCCAAGGACCGGCACCACGGCGAACGCGTAGGCAAGCAGGGCCAGGGACTCGACCAAGGACGTGGCGAGGAGCCCGCCGAGCAGGGGGAGGGCGCAAACGGCAAGCGGCAGGAGGACAGATCCCCCTCGCCCGAGCAGTTGGCGGGCGGGCTCACGCACCACGAGCGCCCAGCCCAGCGTGGTGCTGGCGGCGAGCAGAAGCGCCGCCAGGCCGAGGAGCTGGCCGCCCCAGCCCGGTTGCTGATCCTGAACCCGTCGCACGAGCACCCGAACGTCAGCGCCGGGCCGATACGGCGGGCTGAATCCTGCGGCGATCAGTTCGGCCGGGTGCGGATCGTAGAGCTCTCGCTCTTGGGGTCCGCGGGGTCGAGCATCGTCGTGGACCGGGACCAGAGAGCGCCGGGATTCGGCAGCTGGCGGAAGCCGAGAACCGCCGTGCACTTCGAGCTTCAGCGGGACGTCCGGCAGCACCGCGAAGGGTCCGCTGAGCTTGTCGTCCTGTGCGATCTTTCGCAGGTCTTCCCAGGCAGGGTCCAGGACGTCGACACGAATGCGCTTGTTGTCGAGACGCGCGGCGACCGGGATCCGGAGGTCTTTGCTCGGGCCGTCGACGTGGCGAATGACGATCTCTCGAACCTCGAGCAGGCTGTTCCACGGAGGGGCTTCGGCCTTGCCGACTCCGTTGACGCGCAGGATGTCGATGCCGCGGGG